>JAFAPL010000530.1 GCA_019247135.1 Chloroflexota bacterium
GGCTTTCCAAGTGGTACGGCCCCTTCAGAGCGGTGGATGGCGTGGATCTGGACGTGAATACGCGCGACATCCACGTCTTCATCGGACCGAACGGCGCAGGCAAGTCGACGATGTTGAGCATGCTCGGCGGCCAGATCTTGCCGTCAGCTGGCGAGGTGTTCTTCGAGGGCAAGCCGCTCGGCACCAGCACACCGAGCCGGCGCGCCCGCGCGGGTATTGGTCGTTCGTTTCAGCTCACCAGCATCATCCCCGGCTTCTCGTGCCTCGAGAACGTGGTCCTGGCCGTCCAGGCGCATCGCGGGCTGCTGGGTTTGCTGCGCCTGCACAGCCGTGCCGAGGATCTTTTCCGCGCGCGCGACCTCCTGAATCTGGTCGACCTGGGAGCAGCCGCCGATGTGCCAGCCGATCAGCTCTCGCATGGGCAGCAGCGTTCACTCGAAATCGCGGTTGCCCTCGGCGGGCAACCGCGCCTGCTTTTGCTGGATGAGCCGTCATCCGGCATGAGCGCGCACGAGCGTGCCGGCCTCGCTGACGTGCTGAAACGTGTGGTCAACAGCGCTACCGTCGTGATGGCCGAGCATGACGTGCATGTGGTCCGTACCGTTGCAACGCGTGTGACGGCATTCGCGGAGGGCAAGAAGATCGCCGAAGTCACCGCCGACGAGGTGTTCGATTCCGCCGATGTTCGTCGTGTGTTTCTGCGAGGCGCGCGCCCAGCATGATGCTCGAAGTCGACGACCTGCACGCCTTCTATGGCGCGAGCCACGTGGTCCAGGGCGTGTCGTTTTCCATCGACCAGGGCGAGGCGGTGGCCCTGATGGGACGCAACGGCGTCGGCAAGACCAGCACGCTCAAGTCGATCATGGGCATGGATACGCGAACGCGCGGAACCATCAAGTTCCTGGGCAAGCCCTTTCGCGGGGTGGCCGCACATCAGCGGGCGGCGCGCGGCCTCGGCTACGTTCCCGAAGAACGTGCCGTGTTTCCGCAGATGACGGTCGAAGAAAACATCCGCATCGGCGCGCTCCTTCAGCCCGGTTCTGATCAGCAGGGGTGCCTGGAGCGGGCGTACTCGCTCTTTCCCATCTTGCGCGAGCGGCGCAAGCAGATGGCAGGCACGCTCAGCGGCGGACAACAAAAGATGCTCGCCCTCGCCCGAGCAATTGCGCTCCAACCGAAGCTGCTCATGGTCGACGAACCGACCGAAGGCCTGATGCCCGCGAACGTCGAACTGATCACGAACGCGCTCGTGGCCGCAACGCAGTCGGGACTGACCGTCCTGGTGGTCGACTCGTCCTTCGACCTGGTGCGCCAGCTGTGTAGCCGTATCTACGCGATGGACCGCGGAGTCCTGACCGGCAGGTATAGCCCAGCCGATTTTTCGAGCCCGGACGAGTTAGCCGCGACCTATCTTGGGACCAGCCAGCAGGCGAACGGCCGCGCGCCTTGATGCTTCGCATCTTCTCGCCGCCCGCAAGGAAGCCGAGTGGTTAATCAGATCTTGCTGCAATTGTTGAACGGCTTGATGGTCGGCTCCTCGCTCGCGCTCGTCGCGGCTGGGCTGGCCTTGCTCTTCGGCGTGCTGCACATCATCAACTTCGCCCAGGGCGACTTTTTCATGATGGGCGGTTACGCCGTCTGGTTTATGCTGAACCTGACGCACAACTACGTTGCCGCCATGGTCCTCGGGACGGTTCTGGTGGCGATCGTCGGCGGCCTGCTGCTGTCGGCGATCGTGTGGCCGCTGTTGCAGCGCTCCCAGGTGTTGATCCTCCTGGCCACCCTGGGCTTGAGTCTGATCTTGCAGCAGGGCGCCACGAACATCCTGGGTGGTGACACCAAACTGGTCCCGCCGCCGCTGGCGGTAAGTGTGCCGATCGGCCCCATCCTCTACCCGGCGTATGACCTGGTGGTGATCGCCGCCGGCATTGCCGTCTTGGCCCTCGGCTACTTCGCGCTCCAGTACACCCGCTACGGCATCTGGCTGCGCGCCGTCGCCCAGAACCGCCCGATGGCGGCGAGTCTCGGTGTGCCGGTACCTCGCGTGTACATTCTCGCGTTTGCGATCTGCTCAGGCCTGGCAGCCCTTGCGGGCGGGTTGTTGCTGCCGCTGTATTCCGTGTATCCGACCGTCGGCTCAGACGTGACGCTGAACGCATTCATCATCGTCGTGGCCGGCGGACTGGGCAACTTCCGTGGAGCAGCCATCATCTCCCTGCTGGTCGGCGAGGTGCAATCGTTAGGCTCGCTGGTGCTCAAGCCGTCCGTGTTGGAGGTCGTGCTGTTTGCGCTCGTCATCTTGCTGTTGATGGTGCGTTCGCGCCGCCAGCACGCGCTGGTCCGCCTGTGAGCGCACGGCGCCTTCCGGCTGCCGAACTGCTGCTTGCGGCGGTGCTGGTTCTGGTGCTGGCTGTCGTCCCGCCCCTGATTGGCGGGTACCTCGTTCGCGCGCTGACGAGCTATTTGATCTTTGGTCTGCTCGCCCTGGCCGTTGGCCTGATCACCGGGTATGGCCGCCTGTTCAACCTGGGGATCGGCGCCAACTTCGGCGTGAGCGCCTATACCGTCGCCATCCTGACTCACCAGGGCATCACCAACCCGTTGGTGCTGCTCGGGGCAGCGGTCCTCGCCGGCATCGTCGTGGCACTGTTGTTCGCCTTCTATGCGCTGACCTCGAGCGGCATCGAATACCTCATGCTCACCTTCCTCACGACCCTGGCGTTCGCCGCGTTGCCGCTGACTGCCCTCGATCTGACGGGCGGCGACAACGGTTTGACCGTCGTGGGCGGGCTGGGCATCTCCTTCGGCTTCAATCCACTCGTCGGCAACTCGTTCTACTGGTTCGCGCTTGCCGTGGTCACGCTGTGCACCGCGGTGTCGTGGTTCATCCTGGCATCCCAGACCGGACGGGCGATCCAGGCCATCGGGCGCAACCCATCGCGCGCCGCCGCGATGGGCTACAGCGTCGCTCAGTACCGAGTTGCCCTGACGCTGTACTCGAGTGTGATCGCGTCACTCGGTGGGTGGCTCTACGCGCTCCAGACGGGCTTCGTATTCATCGATCTGCTCGGTCTGGGGAATTCAACGAATGGGCTCGTGTATGCACTTATCGGCGGTGTCGACACGATTCTTGGCCCGCTGCTCGGCGCCGCATTCTTACGCGCGTTGACCGATCAGCTTAGCCGTGGCGGGAGCACGCAGTCGTCCTTGTATCTGGGAATCGTGCTGATGCTCGTGGTTTATTTCATTCCCGAAGGCATTCTTGGTCTGGTACGCCGTCTCCGCGCACGGCGCCAGCCAAAGCTGGCTCGGCAGGCCGACGCCGAGGCGCCCGAACCAGTCGCCGCGGGTATGGGTACAAACTAAGGTAAATAGTTCGAGAGAGGGAGACTCGTATGACGAGAGAGAGGCTCATCTATTGGCTTGGCGCGCTCACGTTTGTAGCCGCCGCGTGTTCCGCACCGGCGTCAGCACCGCCTGCCGCCGCGCCTACGACTGCACCCGCCGCCGCACCGACGAGTGCCCCCGCAGCCGCGGCGAAACCTTCCCCGGCGGCGTCGGCCGTCGCTTCCGTCGTCGCCACCACCGCGCCGGCGGCTGGGGCGACCACCGCGCCGGCGGCAGCGCCGACTGGATCGCCCATCACCGTGGGCGTCATGGACGACGTGACCGGTGTGGGCGCAATCGAAGGCGCGCTGATGCGTATCAGCACTGAGCTGGCGGTCAAACGCGCCAACGACTCAGGCGGCATCAACGGGCACCCCGTGAAAGTGCAGTACGTCGATCCGAAAGGCGACGCTACGCAATCGCAGCAACTGGCGACTCAGCTGGCGCAGCAGGACAACGTCGACGTGCTCGCGGGCGGGATCTTCAGCCCCGAGTGCCTCGGCGTCCAGGCTCTGGCCGCCAAGCTACAGATTGTTTACGTGCCGCTGAACGGCTGCGCGACCGACGCTCTGACCGCCAAGTCGTGCGACAAGTACACGTTCCGCATCTACCCGGTGGGCGCCCAGATCGACCAGCCGACGTTCAAGTACGAAGTGTCCAGTCTGGGCAAGGAATGGGCCATCATCTACCCCGATTACGCGCTCGGCCAGTCGGCGCTCGCGACCAGCGAAGCCGCGCTACAGGCAAATGGAGCGGAGTACACGACGAAGATCGCAATTCCGCTGGGCGAGGCCAACGTCACGCCGTACGTATCGAAGGTGCCAACGGACGGGTCTGTCAATGCGCTGTATGTGACGGAGACTGGTAGCGATCTGGCGCGTGTGATGCAGGTGATCCAGCAGTTCGGGATCAATCAGAAGACTTCCATCGTGGCTACGCTCGGCAAAGAGTCGTATGCGGGTGTCTATCCCGACGCATTGAGCGGCGCCTACATCCGCGGTGGACGACCGTCCGACGGACTGCCTGGCAACGCGGATGACGCCAAATTCATGCAGGACTGGATCGCTGTCGGCAAAGCGAACTCCGATATCACGGGTCCGCTGGGCGGGGTCGACCATCTCACCGCTGGCAATAACAACGGCTACAACGCCTATATCTCGATGATGGCGCTGGTGTACGCGATGCGGCAGGCGAACTTCACGGGCAAAGCAGATACCGAAAAGCTGGTGTCGTCCTTCGAAACGCTGACAGTGCCGCAAGGTCCGGACTTCCCCGATGGCAACATCATCATGAACAAAGACGACCATCAGGGGCGCATCACGTACTACGTGTTGAAGATCAACGGCCAGACTGAGGACGTGGTGCAAACGTTCAGCGCGGACTCGCTGCCGATGGTTGGGACCTGCAAGATCGGCGGCTGAGCGGTCCGCGCTTTTAGTCTGGAGTCAGGGCGCGACCGGCTGCATCACGGTCCGCGGCAGACGAACCGTCATGTCTTGGGCATCTGGGCCAGCGCGTTATACGCCGGGCGCCCACTCCAGTCGTCGCGCAGCACGCCGAAGCCCCACTTCTCATCCGTTTGCGGCACGGCGAGCTGGAAGTTCAGGTTCCACTGCATCATCGCCGCGACGTAATCCAGCGAGCGGGCCATCTGAAATGCCTGGACCAGGAAGGTTGCTTGCGTCGTCGCGTCGATGGACGAGCAATACTCGTAGCCGGGCGGAGGCGTTGGATTCGAGCAATAGCCGAATTCGGTGAACCAGATCTTCTTCCCGCCCTCACCTTGCTGCACCATGAGGTCGCGGTACTGGCCCACGCGGTAGAAGGCAAAGAAACTGGGGTCGTTGTTGAAGCCTCCCGACAGACTGCACTGTGGTGTCGCCGGCGTGCAATCTGGCGGATTCGAGAACCCGCTCGGGTGCGCGGAGAGCGCATCGTAATAGTTCTTTACCGCTCCGCCTTCCAGCGCAAATAGCTGCTGGAGGTACATGAGATCGTCAATCGACTGGCCGGGGATGTTGGCGCCGGTCGGGCTGGGCGCGCCGAGGAGCACCGTCGCATTCGGGTCGCCGGCCTTGATGCCGGTGTATCCCGCCTGGAGCAGCGGCAAGTAATTGGAGGGGTCGACGTTGCCGGCGCCCATCTCAACTGCCAGGTTCTGCTCGTGCCAGACCTCGTACGCCTGGACCTTGCCGGCGTAACGTGCCGCCAGCGCTTGCATGAACGTCCGATAGGTGTTCGGGTCCGCGGGCGTGAGGCCACTGGTGGGACCCCGATAGAACGCGGGCGCATGCAGCGGGCTGAGCAGGACTTTCAGGCCGGCCGCGTTGGCGGTGTTCACGATGCTATCCAGCTCCGACCAGTCGTAGACGCCTGGCGCCGTTTCCACCTGCGGCCACTCCAGCTGGTGGGCCACCCAGCTGAAGCCGGCCTTGCCGATCAGCCCGACAGTCATCTGCTTCGCGTCCTGACTGAAGTACCACATATGGGCGTTGAAGCCGTATCCCCACGTGCTCGTTACCGGCCCACCGCCACCACCACCGCCTGGTTGCTGGGCGACAAATGCGTTGGTGAGGTCACTGTTCGGCAGATCGGCCGGGCGTGCAATCGAGAGTGGCTTGGTCGGATCGTACTGTTGGTAGTAGCGGCTGGTCCGCGCCTCTCCCTGGAGGTCAGGCGGCAGGTTCTGTCCCGTCAGAATCGACTTGAAGTAATCCGCCAGCAACAGACCTTGCGTGCACGTGCACGTGGCGTCGTAGTGCATGATGCTGCGCTGGAAGCGCTGGTAGATGAAGTTGCGGTTGGTCGGGTCGTACGTCGGCTTGCTGGTGGGGGCGCCCCAGATCTGCAGGTTGAGCCCAGGCAGCAGGTTTTGTTGGCAGTCCTGGTTCGGAAAAGCGTCCGCGCACGTAACCGTGTTGCTGAAGGTCTGAAAGAAGTTGACGGGTTGTCCGTCGAAAGTGTCTGGCGCCTGCTGCTGGGTGAAGGCAATGATATTTGTGGCGTAGTTCGGATCGGACACCGTTGGTGTTGCGTCCACCACGGACGGATCAGGAGCGGGGAATGCGCTGCCGTTGATGTTCGTGTACGGCATCAGGCCGGGGTCGAGCAGGTTGAGCGTCTGAACTCCGCCGTCAGCCTGGAGCTGCATGATGTTGCGCTGGAAGATCTGGACTTGAAAACCGTCGAGCTTGAACTGGCGTGAAACCGGAAAGCCGAAGGTCGGCACACCACCGCGACCCTGGAAGAAATTCCAGAACGCATCGTTGTCGATACGGAAGTTCGTCTGAGAAAAGAAGCGGGGGTCCGCGCCTTGAGCAGCGGCTGGCGGCGCGGTCGGCGCAACCACGGTTGCCAGGAGCGCCACGATTGCCAGAACACGAGTGCAACGGTGCATGTTCATCTCCTGCCGGGGATGGGTGACGGAATGGTTCGCCTTTCGACACTTACCGCCATGACCAGTCTCATTCACAACGGCGTGCAGTTCAACCCCGGCGTTGGCAGCCGGCGTGGGCCCTCGATGTAGCCTCGGGCAAGCGATTACGGCTCGAACAGCTCATCCACGCTGAGCTTGCGCGGCGTGATCCCCTGTTCATACGCATAGCGCGTCAGAGTCTCGAACGCCGCCCGGCTGGGCTCGATACCGATCGGCGGCACGTTGGCGCCGTCTCCGGCGCGAGCACGCTCGAACAGGTCGATGATGTCGTCGCGCAGCGGCAGCAGCTCCTTCTTGATCGCCACCACGTGGTTGACCGGCCGGACGCCAGTACGCTCGGACCACGCCGCCTCGGCCGCCGCCGGCTCGGGCAGCAAGGTTCGAATGCGGTCCGACGGCGGTATCCCGATCGCCGCCGCCAGCGAGCCGTTGTTCAACAGCTCGTCCAACGGCGCAGACGCACGTGAGACGTTCGGTGGATCGCGATAGGCGTCCAGGTGCGAACCCTCGGTGGTCACCCACTTCAAAGACGAAAGGTCAACCCCGAATTCATCCTGCAGCACCCCGCGCACCCACACGCCGGTGGTCTGTGTATACGACCGAACCCCGAGCGTCTTGCCGTTCAGCTCCGACGGATCCTTGATCGAGCCAGCGCTCACCAGCGAGCCCAGAATCGACGAGCGCACCAGCACAATCGGTAACGCGACGATCGGTTGCTCGAGCACCCTGGCGATCATGTACGTGCACAGCGCCATCTCCGAAATGTCGTAGGCCAGGTCATTGGCCATGGCTCGGAATGCCCGCGTAATGGGCGAGATTTCCTCGAACTCGAGCGGCACGCGCGCTGAGGCCACAGAGCCATCCTTCAGCGCTCGCGTGTGGTCGTACGTGCCGATTGCAATCTTCATGTGGCTTCACCCAGCATTGATTCGTACGTCGCGCCCATAACCTCGATGACCGACCTGCCCGAGCGGACGGCTTCGGCCATCTGCGCTTCGCGCGTCGCGAGCGCCTCGGCAGTTTCGATCACGCGCTCCGCGACATCGGCGCGGATGAAGACGACACCGCTCCAGTCGGCGATGACGTAATCGCCCGGGTTGACTCGCAGAGCACCGACATTGATCGGCTCGCCGCTCGACGCTTCGACCACGCGACCGCGAGCAGTCATGGGCGTCGCGCCGCGCGCATACACAGGACAGCCCACCTCGCGGCTGTCGTCCACGTCCCGACACAGGCCGTCCACGATCACGCCCTCGACTCCCCGCGCCCTGGCTGCGAGGGACAGAATGCCGCCCCAGCCGGCGGCCTGATCGTGCTCGCGGTGCTGAATGACGATGACCCTTCCGGGGCCGCCCGATTCGATCGCCGCGGTGCCGAGGTGACGCTCGGACCGCTCGCCAGGTCGCGCGCGGCGCAGGCGAACCGGAATGACCTGGCCAGCGATGCGCGGGCACGCCCACATGGGCCTGAGACCGAGCACCGCGCCATCGAGGCCAAGTCGGTCCATGGCATCCGACACGCCGCAGGTGTCCAGTTGGGCGAGGCGGCCGACGAGGGGGTCGATGTCCTCAGCTTAGCCGCCCCGCCACGACCGGCGAATCCTCTTGACTACATACCGACTGGTCTGTATGTTATACGGCATGGCACGCGCCAGTACGGTGGGCGTCAGGAACCCCGAAGCGACCCGCAAAAAGTTGCTCGAGGCCGCCTTCCTCGAGTTCTACGCCAACGGCTTCCAGGGCGGCAGCATCAACCACGTCGTCGACGACGCCGGCACCACCAAGGGCGCGCTGTTCCATCACTTCGACTCCAAGCACGCGCTCGGCTACGCCGTAGTGGACGAGATCATCGGCCCGCTGCTGCTGTCGCGCTGGCTCGACCCGCTCCGAAGTACCGACGATCCGATTCCCGTCATTCAGGACACGTTCCGCCGCCTGGCCGAAGAAGACATCGCCTCGGGCAACTTTGTGCGCGGCTGTCCACTCAACAACCTGGCCCAGGAAATGTCGCCGCTGGATCCTGGTTTTCAGGCGCGCATCGGCCGCCTGTACGAAACCTGGCGCGAGGCATACGCCGTCGCGCTCGATCACGGCAAGAGCGTCCGCTCCGTCAAGCTGGACGTCGAGGCCGACGACGTCGCCGGCCTGCTGGTGGCGGCCCAGATGGGCATCTGGGGCAGCGGCAAGAGCACGCGCGACCCGCGGGTGGTGCGGCACGCCGTCAACGCGGTTTGCGAGTTCCTGGAGAGCCTGCGCGAATGATCCCCCTTTTTTGCGCCGTGAGGATACCGACTGGTCGGTACGCACGCCGACACCAGAGCACCGCACAGCACAGCCAGGCACGCTGCGGCGAACCGCGGACGCGAGCCCTTTTCAAGATCAATCAGGACGCGATCTGACCTGAATCACCTCTACATTTTGAAACAACCGACGGAGGTCACTGGTGGAACACGACTCACTGCGTAAGACCACATCCGACAGCGTCGATGCCCCCTATCGCTTCGGCCGTCCCATCGTCTATCTCGCGCCGCACGAGCTCGCGCGAGTCATGATCCTCCGCTCGCGCCTCGGCGACAGCCAGGCAGCCCGCATTGCTCGAGCGGCCGGCATCACACCAGCCGTACACCACCACACAACTGAGGAGAAGGATGCGTAACCGACAGGCAAGCGTCATCTTCGTATTGATCACCCTGTTCATCGACATGCTCGGGATCGGTCTGGTCATCCCGATCCTGCCCAGGTTGGTCCAGGAGTTACTGGGAGGCTCGGTCGGCGAGGCTTCGTTCGTCTTCGGCGTGCTGGTCGCGACCTACTCCGTGGTCCAGTTTTTCTGTGCGCCAGTCCTGGGCGCACTGTCTGACCGGTTTGGACGCCGGCCCGTCATTCTGCTGGCGCTAGCGGGACTCGGGTTCGACTATGTTCTCCTGAGTCTCGCGCCCAGCATCTGGTGGCTCGTCGTTGGCCGCATAGTCGCGGGCATGTTCGGCGCGACTTTTACGCCCGTCGGCGCCTACATCGCCGACGTGAGCTCGCCAGAGAAGCGCGCCGCCAACTTCGGCCTGATCGGCGTCGCGTTCGGGCTCGGCTTCATCGCTGGACCTGCCCTGGGCGGTCTGCTCGGCGCGACCAACCTGCGCCTGCCGTTCATGGTGTGTGCGGGC
>JAFAPL010000703.1 GCA_019247135.1 Chloroflexota bacterium
CGGTGCGCCGAGCGCCTGCAGCGTGCGCCGCGTCAGGAACCGCGCCCCCATGAGACAGACCAGCTCGCAGCCGGCACTGCGCACCGCTTGCGCGGCCGCCGGCGCGTTGAGCGTCGGGGCCCGCGCGAGGCGGAGGCCGGTCGGGAAGGCTGACTGGTCCGCGGACGGCTCGGCGCCACGGGCTTCGAGCGCGCGGTACACCAGGATACGGCTGAGGGCGGTCGGTCTCGAGCAGCCCGCG
Source organism: Chloroflexota bacterium (assembly GCA_019247135.1). The sequence continues at coordinate 242 of JAFAPL010000703.1, forward strand.
ATACGCGCTTGCCGCGTGGCCAGCCGCCAGAGGTGACGGAGCGGTGCCTGACGCGCCGGCAGGTCGTCGTCCAGCACCACGACCGCCAGCTCGATCCCCTCCGCTGCCAGACGTGGCGCGTTCCGGCCGATGAAGGTCCGCACGATTGCCCCCGAAGCCCCGCACATCACCCCAACTCGGAAGCTCATGTAGCTGTTGTGGCAGAGCGATCCGCGAACGCCCAGGAATCAGCGGCTCAGGTGGGGTAGGACTTGCCTGGCGTAGAAGTCCATGACGCGGGCCTGGTCCTGCTGGCCACTGTGCACCCACACCTCGTCCACCCCGGCGTCCCAATGCTTGCGGATGTTGTCGATATGGTCCTGTGGGTCCAGGTTGACCGTCCAGTTGCGCCACACGTCGAAGGCCGACAGCTCACTGGTGACCTGCTGCTCGATGCTGGTCGGGTCCGGGTTGTAGAGCTCGGCCGCGAAGCCGATCGGTGAGAAGCGCCACAACGTCGCCGCGTCGTCGGCTTCCGGTACCCCGCCCACCACCACGAAGCTCTCTACGCGGATCGGGATGCTCGCTGGGTCGCGACCGGATGCAGCGACGCCGGCGGTGAAGGCGGCACGCATGGCCGGGTCCAGGGCACTCTTGCCGTCGGTGATCCAGCCGTCACCCAGCCGCCCGGCCATGGTCGCGCTCTTGGGGCCGCTGCCGGCGATGTACATAGGCACGGGTGCTGGCGGCAGGTCCCAGAGCTTGAATGTGTTCTCCGTTGGGTAGTACGGCCCGGAACGCCCTGCCATCTCGCCAGTCCACAGGCGCCGGATCAGCCCCACCGCTTCCTCGGCCCGTGCCGCCCGCTCCCGGTAGGGGGCGAACGTGCCAGTGCTGGCAAGCTCGTTCAGCGCCTCGCCCGCGCCAATGCCCAGGAAGACCCGGCTCGGATAGAGCGCACCCAGGGTGGCGAACGCTTGCGCCACTACGGCCGGGTGGTAGCGGAAGGTGGGCGTGGTCACCCCTGTGCCGAGCAGCAGGCGACTGGTGCGGCTGCCGATGGCGCTCAGCATCACCCACGCCTGGCCGGCGTGCTGCTGGTTGGCCTGCCAGGGCTGGATGTGGTCGGTCAGCCAGATGCCGTCGAAGCCGGCATGCTCGGCCAGCACACCCAGCTCCACCACCTGGGGCGGGGCGAACTGCTCGCTACCAATCGCGATCCCGACCTTGCGCTTGGTCTGGCTGGGCTGCGCGCGTCCAGGCGTCGCCGCGCCGGCCAATGCGGGTGCCGACATCGCGCCCGCCAGCGACAGCGCCAGGGAACCGGATGCAGCCAACTGCAACATTCCTCGACGGGTCACACCCGTGTGTGCGATGTCCTTCGTACGATGAGCCATGCGGGCCTCCGTCGTGGTCTGCCCGCGTGCTCGGGCGGTACGGTCGCCGGCAAGTAACGTGCCAGTGCTGATGAGGGCGGCCGACGAACCCATCGCTGCAGCACCTACGCGCTATGCGGACAGCATTCGCCGCCTCGACACTATGGCGATGCTGTTGATGCCAATGGCACATGGACCGTCAGCCCCAGGTGATTGATTGCGTTCGGACCTCTGCATACTTGAGGATTAGGTGCCTGGGCACCATCCAGCCGGTGCACCAGCCGCCAGACGGCGCTGTTGCTGACCGGGCTGATGCTTACCTCGGCTTGAGCCGACCCTGTTGCGCAAATTGCTCGAGTTGCTGTAGCAGACTCCGCACGGCCTGCTCGTCCTGCCGACGGAGCTCCCGCCACAGCGCCTGGTTGGCCTGCCCGTTCTGCTCGTACTTATTGTACGCGGCCAGCCCCTCGAGCTTGGCAGCGGTCGCCCGGATCAAGTCGTACACCTCGTTGTCGACGATCGTCTCCTCGACGTGCTGTGCCATGCAACCCTCCGACGGCCGCATATTTCCGGGTGCGGGCGGCCGTCCGCCCGGCTTGGACCTGCGACGGAGTAACTTGATCGAAATTGCAGCATTCTGTAACTCACCCAGGGTGCGGAATCGGTCAAGTTGTTCTTGCACGGGTCCTTGCTGCAA
>JAFAPL010000808.1 GCA_019247135.1 Chloroflexota bacterium
CAATCTCGCAGCGCGTCGCGGAACGCCTGCCAATCGCGCGCGCGACCGATGGCGATCGCCGCGCGCACGTGGTCCAGGTGTTCGTGTCCGACCCAGCGCAGCGACAGCGGTGCATCCTCGGCCGGGTCGATGGTCGGCAGCGTGTGATTGACGATCGGTCCGCGGACTGTCTTGCGCTGGATGTGTTGCACGGGCGCCTGGCCACGCACGCCAATTTCTTCGATGCGCTCCTCGAAGCGGCGCCATTGGTTGCCATCGCGATAGAGCGAGGGATCCGTCGGGTGGACTTCCTCGCGATACAGGTCGCGTGTGGACGCGTTGTTGTTGGTACTGCCCCAGGCGATGGTGCCGTTCGAGCCACGCCAGAGTCCGGGTACTCCGGGAAGGCCGACGCCGGCCGCGAAATCCTCGGGACCGTCAACCGCGTACTCGTGCCAGGTCGACGGCACCCAGAACGGCTGGTGTGGGTCGCTGCACAGGAGTGCATGACCCGACGTGGTCCGATTCGCGGAGACCGCCCAGTTATTGCTGCCGGTGGCGTCGCCCATGCCGAGCAGAGCTTGCTCGAGCGGCTGAGCCGTGAGATCCGCCACGTCGGGATACGGTGCATCCGGTGGCAGGATGCGGCTCTCGGGCGCCTCGGGTGTGAGATACGCGTCCCGCATCGTTTCCGGCAGGAGGCGTGCGGCCTCGGCAATGGCGATCGTACGCAAGCGTCCATTGAGCGACCAGAGCTGCGCGCGAAGGATCGCCAGCGAGTCGCGGACCTTGAATGGTTCGGGACGGTACTCCAGCAAGGTGAATTCGGTGGGCAGGTCAGCCAGGTGTTGCTCGATGTATCGATTGATGCCCGCCACGAAGCTCTCGAGGATCTCGCGCGTGGCCTCGTCGGTCAGTTCGACTTCGCGTTCCGCGATTTCAGGGATGCCGACAGTGCGATGCATCAGATCGCTCGCGACGTACTCCGGCCCCAGCAGCTCAGCCTGTCGCCCGAGTGCGCGACGTCGCAGCCAGTCCATTTGCCACAGGCGGTCCTGCGCCATCGCGTAGCCAAGCCCGAAATACAGATCGGTGGTGCGCTCCGCATACACGTGCGGCACCCCGGCCCGGTCCCGCAGAATCTCGACTGTTCCGTTCAAGGCAGTTCCTCGCGCGTCTAGTCTAGCCGCGAGCGAACGGCGCCCCTGGCGGGCTGGGCATCCACGAGTTCCAGGTCGATGACGTCGCCCCGCACATCGTTCCCCGTGCGATCAGTCGTCGATCGCCTGGTAGACGGCGGTCCACAGATCGGACCACATCGGCAGCCGCTGGTCGCCCATGTGCGCCCGCTGCATGATGAAGATCGCCGTCATGTCCTCGGCGCGATCGTTGTACCAGGCGGTGCCGTAGAAGCCGGACCAGCCGTAGCTTCCGACCGAGGGGCCGAGCTGGGTGCGCTGAGTGCGGACGGACATCCCGAAACCCCAGCCCATGGTGTCGAAGTACCCCGGCCAGAACCCAGACACCGCCTTCTGCGCAGGCGTCAGCTGGTCACTGGTCATCAGCGTCACCGACGGCCGGGACAGCACCTGCTCTCCCGCGTGGGTGCCGCCCGCGAGCAGAGTGGTGGCGAACACGAGATAGTCGTCGGCGGTCGAGACGAGCCCACCGCCGCCTGACTCGAACCCCGGTGGACGACTCCACTGCCCGTCGGGGCGGTCCTCGACGACCGGGTGACCGGTGGCGGCGTTGTCGCGCTCGTATGCTGTCGCGAACCGGTCGATGCTCTCGCCGTCGACGCTGAAGCCGGTGTCGTTCATTCCAAGCGGCTCGCAGATCCGTTCGCGCAGGGCAGCCCCGAAAGATTTGCCGCTGGCCCGGGCGATGAGCACGCCGGTCACGTCGGCGGCGGTGTGGTACATCCAGCGCTCACCTGGCTGGTGGACGAGTGGGAGCGAGCCGAGCCGGCGGATCCACTCGTCGGGTGACGGGTGGCGGAGCGCGTTGAGCGCGTCGGCGATCGGGACCCTTCCCGGCTCGGCGAGCACCACGCCGGTGCCGAGGGTGTAGGTCAACAGATGCCGCAGCGTGATCGGCTGGTTCGCGGCAACCGTGTCCTCCAGTGGCCCGTTGGGGTCGGCGAGCACGGTCATATTCGCCAGCTCCGGGAGGAGGTCATCGACCGGGTCATCGAGGCGCAGCGTGCAGTCCTCGACGAGTGTCATCGCACACGCGGCGACGACCGGCTTCGTCATCGAGCCCATACGACAGATCGTGTCGCCGGCCATCGGCGTGCTCGACCCCGCACCCTCGAAGGCGAGAGTACCGGTTGCTTCGATGTGCACATCACCGTGGCGGGCGAGGACGGCCACCACACCCGGGACCAAACGGGCGTCGACGGGACGCTCGAGCTGCTCGCGCAGTCGACCTAGCCGTTTCGACGAAAAGCCACCAGCTGCCACGTGTCTCCTCCTCATGCCGATGGTCCGCAACTTACACGCTGCCCGAGGACGAGCGTCCTCGGGCGCACATTCAGCCGACGACTCGGATGCCCGGCGCCCTGCGGCGGCGCAGGAGATGCAGCCGGATCGGTTCGGGACCAGCACCCGAGAGCATGGCGTGACCAAAGCCGGCCAGCGCGACATACAACAGCGCCGGGCCGATCGGGCCCTGTGCGAACGGCAGGACCGCCGTGGGCACGACCAGTAGCATCAGCGCGCCGGGCCAGCGCGGGTAACTGCCCTCCACCAGAGTGCCGATGCTCGCAAGCAACACCCCAGCCAACATCAGCACCATGCCCACCATCTGCATCGTCCCGAACGCCCCCGCGAACAGGCTCTGCGCGAGCCAGGAGTCGTCCGCGACCAGGTCGGTGGTAGCCGGGTTGTCGCGGAGCAGCGGCACGATCGTCGCATCCAGTACGGAATGGCCCATCTCGCTGATCGCGAAGAACGCGCTGAGTGCAACGAAGCCCGCGGCCGCCGCCGCGCCCGCACGCCCGCGCAGCCGGTCGATCGCGCCGGCCAGGCCGAGAACCACCAGCAGACTGGTGAAGAAGTAGACGAAGTGCAGCGGACCGTTCAGCGGATCGCGGATGTCGTTCGGGTGAATCGCCATGACCACGACGCCGGCCAGCGCGCCGACCAGCAACATTCCGCCCCGGATCCGGGTCCAGATACGCTCGTGCATGAAGTTCTCTCCTCCTGATTGGATGGCGCCGTGTCGGCGCACCGGTCCACCCTAGACGGTTCACTGGGGGTTGGACCCCAGAGGTTGGGTGGACGCCGGGCCACCCAGTTCGGGGGTGTGTACCCCCGCCAGGTGGAGAGGTTGCGGATTGTTCGCAGCAACCTCTGCGACCGCTCGACCGAGAGCGTGGCTCCGCGCGGTCGACGCTCCGAACGTCCATCAGGTCTCGAAAAAACCTTGAACCGGCGAGCCAAACGGGTTTGAATACGCCCGCGCCCGGCACGGCGCGTCCCGGGCGCATTGAGGACACGCCTATTCAGGAAGCCCCGCCGCGACACTACCCTGTGGACGATGCTACGTACCAGCGGCTGAAGGCGGATGCCGACGGCCGGGCGCAGCAGCGCGACCGCGGCGACGAGACATCCGTCACAACCAGCCCTGATCCGCAGTTCGCCACGCTCGGCTCGACCTCGACGGGTGGCTGGAATCCACCCGACGGCGCGCTAGCGGTCGGCCCGACCTCGGTCCTCTCCGGAGCAAGTGAGGCCTTTGCGATCTATAGCCGTAGCGGCACCCTCGAGCTGGGACCGGTCAGTTTCCAGAAGCTGTTCAATGAGCCGTCGAGCGCGTCTGTATACGATCCGCGGGCTCTGTTTGACAGTGGCAATAACGGCGCGGGCGGGTACAACGGCGGCCACGGCAGATTCGTACTGCTGGCCACCGACGGCACTCATCTCGCACTGGCGGTTTCGCAGGACGAGACCCCTGAGAGCCCGACGACCGCCTGGTGCACCTACCTCATCAATGGTGTAAGCACAAGCGCCAATGGCTCGACGGACTGGGTCGACTACCCGTCGCTGGGCATCGATGGTGACAGTCTGTATTTGACGTCCAATCAATTCAGCAACGTCGACAACAGCTTCCAGTACCCGCGGGTCATGGTCGTGTCGAAAGCTTCCGTGTATCCGAACGCATCAACGGGCACGTGCGGCACACCGGCAGGAGTGGACTTCACGGTTGATCCATCTGGTGCTCCGCTACTTCAGAACCCAGACGGTGGCGCCGCTTTCACGGTGCAGCCCGCAAACATGCCCGACGCCGCGCCTGGATCCTCCAGCGGCGACACCATGTACCTGGTGAACGCCATCTGGTCGAGCGGCTCCAACCTGGTGGTCCGCTCGATCACCACTGGCCCGGGCGGTGCGTCACCCGTGCTCATGCAACCGAATTGGGTGACGAACGGTTGGATAGCTCCCTACAACCTGCCGGCCGCTGCGCCTCAACCAAACACCACCAAGCGCATCGACACCGGTGACGATCGCCTGCTCAGTGCCACGTTCCGCTACGGCAGCATCTTCACGGCGAACACGACTGGCACCGTCAGCTCCCAGCTCAACGGCCGATGGGGGTGACTATCCGTCGGTCGCCGCGGACCCGACCAAACCTGGCAGCGCTTGGCCGTTCGGCGAGTACGCGGGTAGCACGAACTCGTGGGGCACGGCTGTCACCACCGTTACACCGTAGCGCGGTTGTGCTTCCTGGTTTGCTGCTCGGCGGCACGGAATCCAGAAGCGCGCATAACCTCCGACGTAATGGATGTCCGCCAGGCTCGATGCCATCATCGCTCCGACGCGGCGGCCCAAGCCGGGTGCCGCGACAAAGGATCGAGCAGAGGAGCAAGACGGACGTGCCGTATTTCGAGTCTTCCGACCAGGTTTCCCTCTACTACCAGGATTGGGGTACGGGTCCAGCAGTCGTATTCACCCACGCCTGGGCGCTGTCATCGGACCAGTGGACCTACCAGATGCCCGCGCTGCTCGACGCCGGTCTGCGATGCGTCGCCTACGATCGCCGTGGGCATGGCCGATCAGACAGGCCCGCCAGCGGTTACGAGTTCGATCAGCTCGCGGATGATCTGGCAACGCTCATCGATCGGCTGGACCTCCGGCACATTACCCTGGTGGGCCATTCACTCGGCACGAGAGAGATCGTGCGCTATCTCACTCGCCACGGGCAGGGACGTGTCGACAGGCTCGTGCTTGTCGCGCCCACCACGCCATTTCTGCTCCGAACCGCGGACAATCCGGATGGCTGGGACAGCGCGGTGGTCGACGCGAGCCTGGCGGCGTTGCGCGCCGATGTACCCGGCTGGTGCGCGGCGAGCAACCAGGCGGGCCCTTACTTCGGGCGGACTTCCAGAGATGTTGGCGGGCTGGTGGAGTGGACCACGCGCATGATCGTCGACACACCTGTGTACGTGTTGCTGCAGACGGCCAGAAATCAGATCGCCACGGACATGCGCGGAGAATTGCCGCGAATTACCAAACCAACGCTGATCGTGCATGGCGACGCCGACGCGTCCGCGCCGATCAACCTCACGGCCCGCGAGACAGTCAGGCTCATGCCCAATGCGCGGCTGGTCGAATACCCCGGAGCCGGCCACGGGCTGTACGCCAGCGAACACGAACGCGTGAACGCCGACCTGCTCGAGTTCATCCGGTCAGAGGCACCCGCGGCTCGAGCGGCCTGAATTCTCCACGCGCGACACGGCCCGCAGCGTGCTCGGGCGGTGGATGAAGTTGCAGGAATGCGGCAGTCGCGTCGCGGGCACGTTGCCTGATCTCGCGCGGGCTCGGTCGCCTGGCGACACCTAGCAAAAGACTGATCATCAGATCGCCGAGCAACAGGGCGCCGAACTGGTCGGCAAGCTCGGTGGGCCGGCCGTCGAGCAGTCCGGACGCCTGAGCTCGGATCATGATGTCACGCACGGCGCTACGGCTCGTCTCCCGCCCGATCGCGTCGAGCGCTCGCGCCACCTCCGGTGCGTGGACTGCCTCCGCGATGGCCAGCCGGAAGACCCCGATAACGGCTGGATCGCTGATCTCGCGGACGAGCTGCGACCCGAACGAGAACAGGACCTGCTCGAGGGTGTCGCGCTCGCGTGGCAGCGGCAGGTCGGGGGGCACCTGCAGACGCCTGGCGCGCTCGGTGATGCAGGCGACGAGCATTGCCTGTTTGTTGCCAACCAGCGCGTAAAGCTCGCGCTTCGAGACACGCGCGCGCGTGGCGATCTCGAGCGTGCTGGTCGCCGCGTAGCCATGTTGCATGAACGCGGCGAAGGCAGCCTCCAGGATCCGGTCGCGCACCGTGGCGTCGGTGCCGGCCGGGTGCGGCGGTGTCGACGTCGAGGGCGCCGTGATTTTCATTGACATCTATGGTACCGCATAGTACCGTTATCGCAAGGGCCTGGTACTGATCAGTACCAGCCTCGCTCCGCTCGGAAGGAGAACGGTCGTGATCGATACCACCTCGAAGGTCCGCGAGCACTACGCTGCTCCGGGCCTCACCGACGCCATCAAGTCGGCACTCGCCAGGATCGCACCAGAAGATCAGACGCTCACCGTCGCTCAGCTCGCTCCGCTCGATCAGTTCCACGTCCGGGGCATCTTTGCCACTCGAGAATTGGCTACCGCGGCTGGACTCGATGTATCCAGTTGCGTGCTCGATGTCGGCTGCGGCATCGGTGGTCCAGCGCGCTATCTCGCCACGACCTTCGGCTGCAGGGTGACCGGAGTCGATCTCAGCCCAGGCTTCATCGATGCTGCCACGTATCTGACGGCGCGCTGCAGACTGTCCGATCGTGTGATGTTTCAGGCGGGCGATGCGCAGCATCTGCCTTTTCAGAACGGCGGATTCGACGCCGTCTTCCTCCAGCACGTGGCGATGAACATCGAGGACCGCGCCGCCCTGTACGCCGAAGTGCATAGAATCCTGACACCCGGCGGCCGATTCGCCATCTACGACGTGGTCCTTCGCGATGGAGAGGTCGTGTATCCCATCCCGTGGGCGCGCGATGCTTCGACAAGCTTCCTGCTAACCGAGGGCGATACGCGCACGGCGCTGGAATACGCCGGTTTTGAGTCAGTCCTCTGGCGCGACGACAGTGACATCGTGGTCGACTGGTTCACAAAGAGCATGGGTGGCCCACCGCCAGGCGAACCTGGAGTCAACCTCGGCGTCGTCTTGGGCCCCGATTTTCAGGCCATGACTGCCAATCTGGCTCGCAACATCCGCAAACGACGCCTCGGCGTGCTGTCCGCGGTCCTGACCCGCGGAACGTAAGAAAGGAAGATGCTCATGCAAGCGCAACTCGTGTTTTTCGCAAGCGTCGCATTCGGCTTTATCACCTGGGGGATCGTCGCTGCTCGTTACATCTGGCCAGCACTCCGCCACAAGCGCCCGGAGGACGCGTTACGGCCTGTGCTCATTCTGCACAGCTTTCGCTTTCTTGGATTGGCAATGCTAGTCCCAGGCGTCGTATCGCCCGACCTGCCGGCCACCTTCGCGCAACCGGCGGCGTTTGGAGATCTCGTAGCGGCGATCCTCGCGCTGCTTTCGCTCCTGACACTGCCGCGTGGGGCCGGCCTCGTTCTGGCGTGGATCTTCAATATCTGGGGCTCCGTCGACCTTCTCAACGCGTTCTACCAGGGCAACGCCGCCGGGCTCCTGGCCGGGCAGTTGGGAGCCACCTACTTCATTCCCACGTTTTTCGTACCGCTCCTGCTGATCACGCACGGGCTCGCCTTCCGCATTCTTCTCCAACCCCAGAGCGATTGCGTTATGCGAAAGAGCGTGCAACCAGCGTGAGCACGTAGCCGAGTTTTTAGAAGGGCTTGTTCGGAGCTACCCAATGACTGACTGATCTCGCTGCACGCGCTGTCGCTGCGTCAGCTGCGCCGGAGCCGCCAACGCCTCGGCAGCCTGCGCGACAGAACCTCGACGAACGATGCTCGCCTACCCGAATCGGTAGGTCGCAAGACGGAATACGCCATCACCGCCGAGCCGTTGAGTTGAGAGAGGCACCAGACACTTCCATGGCAGATCTCCTCTCAACCCGCGACGATTCCGAAAATGAACAACTGCTGGATGCCTATTCACAGGCAGTCACCAGCGCGGTCGAGCGCATTGCAGCCACCGTCGTCAAGATCGACGTGCGACAGCGGCTCGTTCCTCCGCCAGGCCGCGGCGGCCAGCGTCCACCGATGGAGATTGGCGGCAGCGGCTCGGGCTTCATCTTCACCCCCGATGGGCTGATTCTGACCAACAGTCACGTGGTGCACGGCGCCACGTCGATCCAGGTGACGCTGGCCGATGGTCGGCGAGCCATCGGCGACCTGGTGGGCGATGACCCGGACTCAGACCTTGCGGTGGTGCGCATCGCGGCGCCCGAGCTTACCGCGGCCACGCTGGGCGACTCGCACGCGCTGCGCGCCGGCCAGATCGTGATCGCCATCGGCAATCCGCTCGGCT
>JAFAPL010000852.1 GCA_019247135.1 Chloroflexota bacterium
AACGCCCAGATGCGCAGATAGTGGTCACCACAAGCTCGTACTGACAGTGCAGGCTCGCCAGCGGAGAGGAGGGCTTCTGATGGTCCTGGTGCGCCGTAGCTCGATCGCTGTCCTGCTCCTCCGCCTGATGCCGCCGTCAGCCTGACCGCACTGGCGACGGGTGTTGAAATGACGCCAGCCGTCGCCGTGAGTGGCAGCGCCTGGGTCTGCGGCTGGAAGGGCGAGTTCCCCACCGGCCAAGGCTACGGCGGCGGCCAGCTGGGCGACGGGACCACCACCGACAGAGGCACCCGGTGAGCATGCCCGCCGGGGTTACCTTCAGGGCCATCGCCGCCGGCTTCAACCACTGCCTGGCCCTGGACAACAGCGGCCCGGGGCCAACGGCCAGTGAGCAGACCGCCGGCGGCTCCGGCGCCAGGGCGCGGCGTGCGCCGCAAGCCTTAGGCCCCACGCCAAACCTGTTGCGGGGCGCCGTGGACTCCCAGCAGGGCGTGAATGTCGAGGTGGAAGATAAGGTTGCGCGAGCCGCTCGCGTCCCCCAGCAGTATAGGTTCCACACCGAACCTGGCCGGCCCGACTGGCGGGCCGCCCGGCACTTGACAACCACCGTACAGTGGTTGTATGGGGGCCGCGACCGAACACCGAATACAGGCGCGCCGGTTGGCACTTGTGCTGGCGCTGCTGGCGGCTGAACTGATTGCGCCGGCAACAGTGAGGAAATGTAAACGATAACCAGTCACTCACTCGCCAGAAAGAGTCCAAGAACATGTCCAACTTTCCCGCGTTATCATTTGGTTCGCCCCGATACCCAAGCGGAAGGACGGCCGCCACCTCAACGAACACCAGCCGCGGCCGAAGGCTAAACCCTTTGCAGACTGTGGGTTTGGGAGCGACGGCCAGCGCAGCTCTTCTTTTTGCGAATAGTGCTGCTAACCCTGTTTCGGCTCAAACCACGGCACCTGATAGGGGAATCAACACGGATCAAGCGCAGGAACAAATGTACCGTGACGCACTGAATGATCCATACCAGGAGACCTGCGTCACGGCCCCCGACGGGCAGCCCCCGGCGCAAACACCGCACGACTTCGTGGAGCCAAGCCCTGATGCCAGTGCGGCTCTTGCGTCCTTATCGGATAATGACAGAGACAGAACGGGTGTTAGTTTTGTTCCCATTGGACCAAACTGGGAAATCTTTCTCCTCTACCGGAGCAACGCAGGGGCCGAGCACGGCATGGATGTCTTCAGGCAACTCCTCTCCAAGCTTCCTGCACTGAAACTTGCGAGCGCGATCGTTGTGACACCCGAAGGGGCGAACGATGTGACGCAAGTACTTGGGGGGGAGCCTCCAGAAAACCAACCCTGCAGCGGCCCACGTGAAGTTGGCCGCTGAAGCCTTGGTGGCGCCCTGCGTGCAACTGACCGATAGAGGGGCCAAAGTTCCTCCAGTAGATTTGGGCGCTTTTTTTTTGACAGAACTCAGGGGTTAGGAACCTGTCGCATACGTGCGTGTACTAGCGAACGGTTTTGGGGCTCACGCCCTCCTAGCGGAGTGCACAAAGAGACGGCATAGCTCAGGCAGCGTCGCCTCTCTGGGCACGCGCCATTCTCATCGCGCGCCAAGGCACCGCCCTGGCAACGTGCCCCGTGCGCGCGTGATAGGGGTCAGGACATCATTGATGTCCTGACTCGAGCAGGCGGTTTCAGCGTCGGCAGCCAGGCGCTTCCGGTTGCTAGCGGAACCGGCGTAGGCGGAGTTCCTCGGCAGTGCGGCAGGGCTGAGCGCGTCGACCACCCAGCGACTCACGCGTGAATGGAGCGAGCAACTCGCAGCGTTCCAATAGCGCGACCTGAGCCAGGTGGACTACGTGTATCTCTGGGCCGACGGCGTGCACTTCAATGTGCGCTTGGAACACGACCGTTTGTGTTGCCTCGTGCTCGTTGGCGTACGCGCCGATGGCCGCAAGGACCTGGTGGCGATCGGCGATGGTTATCGCGAGTCCACCGAGCCATGGTCCGAGTTGCTGCGTGATCTCAAACGGCGTGGCATGCGCGCGCCGGTGCTCGCCATCGGCGATGGAGCGCTCGGCTTCTGGGGCGCGCGCCGCGACGTGTTCCCAGAGAGCCGAGAACCAGGGTTTAGCGTAGAGGTCAGACCAAGCACAGGTGCGTCGAGGCGCTCGCTTCGCCGCCGCAACTGCTTCCGCCAGAGCTTCCGTACGCGTCGCGCCCTGGGACACGGAGGACGTGGCCACGTTGCGCACCGAGATCGCGTGGCCCATAGTGTCTATCACTGACGCATTGTCCTGTCACGGCTCCGCTACCGACCACTGCGGCACCGACGCGGGCAGAACGCCGCGCGCCTGCGGCGGGCTATTCACAGTGACTGTAATTGGATGGTGACTTCGAGGCTCGACCCATCATTGACATGCAAGAGCGGCCACTCCAGCGACTGAAGCAGGCGCAGCATGGCGTGGTTGGAATGCATGATGCTCGCCATCACCTTAGAGACTCCGTCGCGCTCCGCACCGCGCAGCAGTTCGCGGCACAGGGCGTTTCCGATCCCACACCGCCGACACTTGTCGTCGACCACAATGCCGAGTTCGCACCTGGCGCCGTTGTACGAAGCCAGTCCGACAACCTGTCCGTCGAGTTCGGCAATCAGCGCGTATCCCGCCGTCACGCAATCCAGCATCGCGCTATCCACCCGTATACCGGCCGAGTGAAAGCGCTCAAAGAGGCTTTCACGTGACAGCCGCGACAACAGCGCCGCGACCGGGTCACGGTCCGTTGCACGGAATGGTCGGACAACGAACTCACGCGGCGGCACGCCGTAAACTCCGATCTTCAGTCATCTGGCGGAGGAATCTCGCGAGGTTGTGCTGCATCTCCGCTGCATGCTGCCTGCGATTCACGGCACGTGCGGTCACCTCCACCAGCCGAGCACCGCGGATCGCATCCGCGAGGCGCCGACCGTAACCGAACGGGTGGATGGGATCCTCGCGCTGCGCAAGAACCAGTGTCGGCACATCCAGTGCTTGAACCTGACGCAAGTCCGCACAGGGCCGGTCGCGCGGCAGCCGCTCCAGTCGCGCCACTCCATCCACAGCGCGCTCAGCCGTGAACTGATTCCGAAGCGACCAGGCAGTATCTGGATAGCTTCGTGCGATCGCGGAGAACGCTGGGTTGGCCTCCAGCTTGCTGGAGCCGTCGGATAGGAGCGAGT
>JAFAPL010000934.1 GCA_019247135.1 Chloroflexota bacterium
CAGGAAGAGCATGGCGGCGGAGGCGTAAAACGTGATGGACACCAGCAGCCGCTCGAGCGTGTAGTGGGCAAGCGACTTGCGATAGCTGGCCGCGCGCACCGGGTCGCCGATCTCACGGTACTCCGCGTAGCGCTTGGTGGCCATGAAGAAGCAGCCAACCATCCAGTAGCTCAAGAGAAGTGACGCCGGTGCGACCGAGCCGGTGGAGGCGATCAGCCAGCCCGCGAGCATCCGCAGCGGATTGTTGACGGACTCGCTGAGCACGTCGATGTAGGGCACATCTTTGCTGCGGATCGGTGGGATGTTGTAAAGACAACCCATCACCCACAAGATGAACAGCGTCGCGGCGAACCCAACCGAGACGATAAACCCCAGGCCGACACCGATCAGCATGAGTGCGATCCACTCAACATAGGCGAGTGGAATGCTGACCCGGCCGGAGGGGACCGGGCGAGCACGCTTGATCGGGTGGAACCGATCGAACGGCGCGTCCAGGACCTCGTTGATGACGTAATTACTGGAGGCGACGAGGCAAGTCGCGAAGAGACCGACGACGATATTGACCCACAGGTTGGGCGCGATGTGTGTCGGATCGCTGCTGATCGCTGCGATGATGCCGGGCAGAACGAAGACGTTCTTGACCCAGTGATCGATTCGCATGATCTGAATATGGCCGCGCAGGGTGGGGCGCGTGGTTATCGGTGGGAGCGTCTGTTCCAGTGCTGGCGCGCCAACGCCGACAACGGGAGATGCCATGAGCGGAGTTTGAAGGCGTGCTCGTGAGCATCAGTTCAGCACAGGTGGAGGACTGGTTGAGGCGCACGGCAGGCATCCGACTGGAGCACTGAGCGTTGCGCCCCAACGTGGGGCTGCCGCGGCGCGTGCTGGCCTGACGTACGACGTGGATCAGCGGTACGGCTGCTATATCAAGGTGGCTCAACCGAGCCTCAACCGACGACAAACGGCGGGACCCAGGCCACGCACCTATGCTGTCGCGCAACATGACCGCGATTGACACCCGCAACGATGCTGAGCTGCGCGACAGAGTGCGCGAGCTGCTCGCCACGACCTTCGTTATGGACCCTTCGGAGCTGCCCGACGACGTCAGCCAGCAGACCTGTGCGCGGTGGACCTCGCTGTACCATATGATGCTGTTGATGGTGCTCGAGGAGCAGTTCGGCGTCACCTTCGAAATGGAAGAGATGACGTCGATGACTTCGCTGCCTCGGATTATCGCCGTCCTCAAAGAGCATGGAGTCAACGCCTAGCTCGTCGGCTCGCTTTGCCAGTCCAGACGTTGGCCAGAGACGCACATTCGGGTTACCTCGCGCGCCGAGCGAGTACCTTGCTTCGCCTGGGCCCACGCTGGACAAGTTCAGGTCCGCGCTGAACGCTCGTTGGCAGTTGCGCAACTGCAACCACGTCGGGCGCTGGACGCGCCTGAGCGGACGCGCGATCGTGCTCAATCGAGGTGGCTATATCTCTATCGGCGAACGCGTGCTGTTGTTCTTCGATTACATCCCATCGATCTTCGCCGTCTTTCAGGGCGGTCGCCTCGAGATCGGCGATCGCACGAGCATCAACTACGGCGCCGATTTTGCCGTGACTGGGCTTGTGAAGATCGGCGAAGACTGCGGCATCGGCACGCACGTGATCGTCATGGACAACGATTTCCACGAGATCGGAGATCGCTCGCGCCGGCCCGAGCCCAAGCCGGTCGTGATCGGGAATCGCGTGTGGCTTGCGAATCGCTCGACCATTCTGCCGGGCGTCACCATCGGCGACGACGCGATCATCGGCGCGGGGAGTGTCGTGATGACGGACATTCCTGAGCGGTCGCTGGCAATGGGGAATCCCGCGCGAGTGATCAAGAAGCTCTAATCGCCAGGCGAGCCCGTCACTTCGACCAGCTCGATCAACTGTGCCGTCTTGTGGAACAGGAACGCCACGCGTCGTCCGTCGAACGCGACCGCGGGCTGGGGCGGGCCGGTGGGGATGAAGCCCTGTTTTCTCAGACTGGCGAACTCCGCCTCCAGGTCGCTCGTTTCGAAACACAGGTGGTAGAGGCCGCCGCCTGAGCGCGCCACGATCTGGCTCACCGGCGAATCAGGGCCGAGCGGCTCGATGAGCTCAACGCGGCCGCCGGTGTATTCGGCAAAGCACAGGCGGACGCGCTGGATCGGGTCCTCGATGATCGGCGTCAGCCGCGCCCCGAAAGTATCTCTGAACAGGGCCATGGCCGGTTCCAGGGACGGGACAGCGAAGCCGACGTGGTTGAGCGTGCGGGGCACGCCGTCGAGCATATCCCCAGGGCGGGTGGCTAATGGGCGGTCACGGACGCACGCACCGTCAGGTACGCCGGCACCTCGATGGACTGAGCGACGAGGTCCAGGCGCCACGACGTCGTGCCTTCGGCGGTGTCTGCCAGCGGCGCAAACCCATGCGCCTCGTAACAGCCGCGAACAACGCTGTTCTTCGGCGTCGGGACGTAGTCTCCTACCAGCGCGCGTGCGCCAGCCGCACGCGCCTCATCCGCCACCTGTGCCAGCAACGCCGTCTCAACCCCACGTCCCATGACCCGACAACTGAGCAATAGCGTGTCGATTGACCACGCCTCGCCGTCGGGCACCACGATCGCGACGCCGGTCAAACCATTGTCGCCGAAGCGGTCGCGCACCCGCGCGGTGTACACGCGCCACCCCCTGGCGATGAACGCAGCGATATCCGCTTCCGTGTAGCGGCGTGTTGTCAGATTGAACTGGTTGGTTTTGGCCGTCAGCTGGGCGATGCGCGGCAGCGTTACGTCGTTGGCGGGCTCGATCTCGACGACCATCCCCAGGTCGGCCAGGTACCCGTCGAGCGAACCGCCCGTAGGCACGGATTCGAGCATCGCCTGCCGGGCCTGCTGCTCGGCATACAGCCTCGTGCGCTGGCGGTCCTCAGCGGTCAACGCGAGTGTGTCGAACAACGCCGCTAGCTCTAGCAATGCGCGCCGATATCCAGACGGATCGGTTGGCAGCTCTGGGACGAGGACGTCGGGCAGTTCGGCGCGCACCGCTGCGCGCTCGACTGGATTGTCGTCGAGGAACACCAGGCTATCCAGCCCGAGATTGAGCTCGCGAGCGATCTCGCGGATGTTGGCTGCCTTGGGCTGCCAGTTGATGCGCTGCGCGGCGAGGTGCGACGACTTCAGGATCATCTCCGGGTGCCGCTCGAATACGGGCAGCACGTCCTCGGGATTGTTCTTGCTGCAGGCGGCGAGCAACACACCGCGCCGCCAGAGTCTGACGAGCTCGCGCTGAAACGCGACGAAGGCATTGCCCGGAGCGTCCGACCCGAGCTGGATCCTACCGATCCCATCCTCGCCGATGACGCCACCCCAGACCGTATTGTCCAGGTCGAAGATGATGCATTTGCGACTGAGCCCTCGGGCTGCGCGGATGTACCGCAGATACTCGCGGCTGAGGCTGGCCAGGACGTGCTCGCTCCATGGCATGCGCGCTGTAAACCAGAGGCGCTGATCGGTGGCGCTGGCCTTGCCCACGCGTGCCTGTACACCGTCTTCGTCCACCACATAGACATTCCGATAGCGGCCGCGCGCAAGCTCCGCCAGGCGTGCGTTGATCTGGCCGAAGGCAGCCACCTGTCCGAGCTCGTCGCGCGCATCCAGAATGCCTAGTGCGGGATATTGCGGCACCACCATGTTGTGCAGCAGGACCAGGGCGCCACTCCGCTGCGTCAGGGTGTCGAGCAGATGCTGGAGTGTTTGCAGACCGGCCTCCATCTCGGCCCTCCGCTCCGAGACGGAGGCGTCCAGCGGGTCGTGGTGCAAAGTGGGGAAGAGTCGACTGGGGTGGATCGCGCACACCACGAAGTCCGGCCCGAATGCGTACAGATCGCTGTGGGGATCCAGGATTTCGCGGCTGTACTGATCGAAGCCGCACTGGTAGAGCACGGGGCGCAGACCAGCGCGATAGCACTCGACCTTCAGGTAGCTCTTGAGCTGATCCAGCGTGGCGTTGCCGAGCAGGGCAATCCTGACCGTCCGAGCCGCGGGTACCTCGGGCAGGGCAAGCTGATCGAGACGCTCCGCGAGCATCAGATGGTTCGCCAGTGACGGGGCAGCATCCAGCACAGCGAGGTAGGCGCCGAGCGCCGCTTCGGGGTGCCCCAGGCGCTCATACAGGCGTGCCAGCGCGAACGCGTGCGCACTCTCGCGCGGGGCCGCCCGAACGGCGTCGCGCCAGTAATCGACAGCTTCGTCGAAGCGGTGTTGCCGCTCGAGCTGCTGCGCACGCATGGCGATGGCCTTGACTGAGCCGAGCCGGACCGCGTGGTCGAGGGCCGCCTGTGCGCGAGGCGCGTCGTGACGCAGGAGTGCGCGCGCAAGCTGCAGCCACAGGTCCGCCATCTCGGTCCGGCGCGTGGCCTCGGTCGGATCAGTGGCGTGGGCCAGAATGTCTTCGGCGCGATCGAACTGGCCGACCTCGAGCAACCGGCGGGCCGCACGCGTCTCGAGCTCCTCACGCGGCAGTTCGGCCAGCAGTGCCATGACATCGTGCACGCCGAAAGTGTCGGTATGATTGCTTCGGCTTGGCGTTCGCGATAGGTTGAGAACTGGTTTAGCGAGATGATCTTCACGCAGACAGCCTTGCAGGGCGCCTTCATCCTGGACCTGGAGCAGCATGCCGATGGTCGCGGATTTTTCGCCCGCACCTTCTGCCAGGACGAGTTCCGCGCGCACGGGCTGAATCCGGTGGTCGCCCAGGCGAATGTGGCGTTCAACCGCGTGCGCGGCACCGTACGGGGCATGCATTTCCCATTTCCACCGCTGCAGGAAACGAAACTGGTGCGAGTAACACGCGGCGCGCTGCTCGACGTGATCGTCGACCTGAGGCCAGAGAGCCCCACGTACCTGCAGCACGTGGCGGTCGAGCTCACAGCCGATAACCATCGCGGCCTGTACGTCCCCGAGCGCTTCGCACACGGATATCAGACGCTCGAAGACGCAACCGAAGCCACATATGAGATGGGCGCTATGTACGCGCCGGACCTGCAGGGCGGCTTGCGCTACAGCGACCCGCGGCTAGGGATTCCGTGGCCGCTCGCGGTGACGGAGATCAGTGACAAGGATGCACGCGCGCCGCTGCTAGACGAAATCGAAAGCGAGCTGAACGTGCGCATGCGGGTGGTCTCAACCGTCTAGCAATTCGGTCGGGCGCTCCTCAACGAGCTCTCAACTGACAGCCAACGGATACGGACGCGGCGAGGCGGAGAATGCGACACAACCCGCCAAGGAGCCGTACAGCCCATGCTCGCGGAGCGCGAACAGCACGCAGTCCGACCCGTCGCCTCCCAGTCCCTGCCCGCGTGCCGGTTTTGCGGCGCACCCTTGCGCGACACCTTTGTCGACCTGGGCATGTCTCCACCGTGCGAGAGCTTCTTGCGCGCCGATCAGGTCAACCAGATGGAGGCGTTCTATCCGCTCCACGTGCGCGTGTGCCGGAAGTGCTTCCTCGTCCAACTGGAGGCCTACGTCAGCGGCGAGGACATCTTCACGGAGTACGCCTACTTTTCCTCGTACTCGGACACCTGGGTTGAACATGCCCGCCGCTACACCGAGCTCGCAACCGAGCGGCTCGGCCTGAACGCCCGCAGTTTCGTCGTCGAGGTAGCCAGCAACGACGGCTATCTGCTGCAGCACTTCGTGAAGCAGGGAGTCCCCGTCCTCGGCATCGAGCCGGCCCGCAACGTGGCCGCCGTCGCGCGCGAGAAGGGAGTCCCAACGCTAGCTGAGTTCTTCGGAGTGGAGCTCGCGCGCCGGCTGGTGGCCCAATCGGGGAAAGCCGACCTGGTTCTTGGGAACAACGTCCTGGCACAGGTGCCGGACCTGAACGACTTCGTGGGCGGGATCAAAATCCTGATGGCCGACAACGGTACGGTCACGATCGAGTTCCCGCACCTCTCGCGGCTGATCGAAGGCAACCAGTTCGACACCATCTACCACGAGCACTACTCATATTTCTCGCTGTACACCACCGAGCTCATTTTCGCTCGGCACGGCATGCGGATCTTCGACGTAGAGGAACTGCCCACACATGGTGGTTCGCTCCGTATCTGGGGCTGCCACACCGACGACCGTCGTGTCGACACCCAACGGCTGAACGACCTCCGGGCGCGCGAGCTGGCTGAAGGTGTCGATCAACTGCAGTACTACGCCGATTTCTCCGAGCGCACCATCCGCACCAAGCACAACCTGCTGGCCTTCTTGATCCAGGCTCGTCGCGACGGCAAGACCATCGCTGGTTACGGCGCGCCCGGCAAAGGCAACACACTCCTGAACTACTGCGGGATCCGAACCGATTTTCTCGAGTACACAGTCGACCGCAACCCGTACAAGCAGGGCCGTTTCTTGCCGGGCACGCACATACCAATCTATGCGCCCGAACGACTGGCGCAGACACAACCGGACTACATCCTCGTTCTGCCCTGGAACCTGAGGCAGGAGGTCGTGACGCAGCTCGAGTACGCACGGGCGTGGGGCGCGCGCTTTGTTGTCCCGATCCCGGAGGTGGAGGTGTACTGATGAAGGTGGTTCTTTTCTGCGGCGGGTTCGGTCTACGAATGCGTGAGGCTTCAGATCGCGTGCCCAAGCCGATGATCCCCGTCGGGCACGAGCCGATCCTTCTGCACATCATGAAGTACTACGCCCATTACGGACACAGGGAGTTCATTCTGTGTCTCGGATATCAGGGCGATGTCATCAAGTCGTTCCTCCTCGATGGCCGTGACGATCTATTGAACGGGCTGGTGCTCGCGCGTGACGGCTGGGCGCCAGACGAGTTACGCCGCCAGGTTCGTGATTGGGACATCACCTTCGTCGACACAGGCCAGGACTCGAATATCGGAGAACGCCTGCGCAGAGTGCGCGACTACGTTGGCCGAGACGAGCTGTTTCTGGCAAATTACTCGGACGTTCTCACCGACGCGCCTCTCCCCGCGATGATTGCTGGCGTGCGTGAGCACGACGCAGTTGCAAGCTTCCTCGCCGTGAAACCGACGTATTCGTTCCACGTAGTATCATTCAAAGCCGGTAACCGCGTGCGAAACGTCGAACCAGTTTCCGAGGCCGACCTCTGGCTGAACGGCGGCTACTTTGTCCTCCGCCGCGAGATCTTCGATTTCATGCAGCCGGGCGATGAACTTGTGGAAGCGCCGTTCCGAAGACTCTTGCAAGACGACAGGCTTCTTGGGTACCGCCATCGTGGATTCTGGGCACCTATGGACACACTCAAGGACCGTCAGATGCTGAATACGATGTTCGAGAATGGGCGGCGGCCCTGGGCCGTATGGGAGCAGAACCGGTCAGGGAGGGACTCGAGGTCGGTGCTTGCACCCGCTTGATGCTCAGTTACAGCTTTGGCAGCACTGGGCAACGCCTTCGCCAGTTGCTCGTGATCGGTGCACATTCAGACGACATCGAGATCGGCTGCGGCGGGACGCTTCTGCGGTTCACGCGCGAGTACGGCGATCTCGAGGTGAACTGGATGGTGCTCAGCGCGCACGGACAGCGGGCGGATGAGGCCCGCCGTAGCGCGGAGACGATCCTCTCGCGTGTTGAGAGGCGGCAGATTCTGGTTCATTCGTTTCGGGATGGCTTCCTTCCATACGAAGGCGCCGCGGTCAAAGAATGCTTTGAGAGCCTCAAGCAACAGGTCCAGCCGGATTTGATTCTCACCCACTACGGTAAGGACGCGCATCAGGACCACCGTCTGGTGTCCGAGTTGACCTGGAACACGTTTCGCGACCATCTCATCCTGGAGTTCGAAATACCAAAATACGACGGTGACCTGGGTCGCCCGAATGTGTTCGTGCGCCTCGACGAGGAGATCGCGCAGCACAAGTTCGAACACCTCGACGCCCACTTTCCGTCACAACGTGACAGGCACTGGTTCAGCGAAGACGTTTTCCGATCGCTAATGCGCCTGCGCGGCATGGAGTGCAATGCTCCAGGTCGTTACGCGGAAGCCTTTTACAGTCGCAAGGCGACCCTTTAGCGCGCAACAGCACCTCGCCAAGCCAGACGTGTGGCAATGTGCGAGGCGAGCTCGCCAATATACCGCGGCTCCACCATCCGCCGATGGCTACCCTTGACGACGATAACCTCAGTTGCGCCCTTTACGACTTTCGACCACCCAAGGTCCGCTTCGAAGCGTTGCATAAGGGGTTGACGTCTGGCCCGAAACACCGTGACATCGCCGCCGTAGGGCGGTGCCGTATACGAAGCGGATGCCCGGAGGTGCGCTTCCACGAGCCGATGGCGAAACTCGGGCCACGATTTGACGAAAGCCAGGTCCTCGAAGTCCAGATACTCCGCCATCGCGTGCTCGATCACTCCGTCAGAGGCATCGACGCCAGTTGATTGTGGCAGACGGAGGAGCCGGGACGTCATTCGGCGAGAGACGCGAAGCCTGTCGCGGACAAGCTTGAAGCGCTGACGCCAATTCATTTCGACAACGGACTCGAGCCAGTACGGGATGTTCACAGCCGCGTTCTCTAGCACTAGCCGTAGGTCGAAGCCCACCTGCGCCGGGCCAGCGCCATGTACGGGCTCATCCAGGATTCCCACAAAATTTACGGTGTAACCTTCTTCGGTCAACTGG
Organism: Chloroflexota bacterium; assembly: GCA_019247135.1. Next base: position 8,664 of record JAFAPL010000934.1, read on the forward strand.
CGAGCCATCTCATAGGCGACCAGGCCTCCAGACGAAAAGCCCACGAATTGGTACGGCCCTTCAGGGTTGTGGGCGAGCACCTCACGTTTGTAGGTAGCCGCCATTGTTTCGATGGACTCTATCGGCTTCTGAACGCCATCCAGTCCTCGAGCCTGCAGACCAAACGTGGGTTGACTACCTCCGAGTGCGTTTGCCAGCTCGCGAAACATGAGAACGTCGCCAAACAGACCGTGAACGCAATACAGCGGCGGGCGGTTGCCGTGCGGTTGGATCGGCACCAGCGAGAGCCACTCGACCTCGTTTGACGGATGATCGATCTCTTCCGCTAGAGCGGCGAGGCTAGAGTTCCTGAACAGCGTCGCGAGCGGCATCCGCCGGCCCCACAACTGCTCAATGCGCACGAACAGCTCCGCGGCCAGAAGGGAGCTACCGCCCAGAGACAGGAACTCATCATCGCGTCTCACGTCAGCGACATCGAGCAATTCACCCCAGAGCCTCGCAAGGCGGCGCTCCGTTGCGCTACTCGGATCCGCGCCAGGCCGCCGCCACGTCTGGACCTCGCGCGCTTGTCGTGGAAGCGCCTCCCTATCGACCTTGCCGCTTGGCGTTAACGGCAATTGCTCGAGCCAAACGAATGTGGCCGGCAGCATGTAGGGCGGAAGTACATGAGAGAGCTGGCAACGCAGGCTTTCAGAATCTGGCTCAGCACCGTCGCACGCCGTCACGTAGGCAACCAGTTTGGTCTCGTGCAGTGCGTCTTGATCCACCAGGACGGCGGCCTGGCGGATCACACCGCATTGCAACAATGCCCGCTCAACCTCGGCGGGTTCCACACGAAAGCCGCGGACCTTGACCGCCGACCCGATGCGCCGCCTGAATACGACGACACCGTCCTCCCGCGCTATACCCGCGTCACCAGTTCTGTACAGCCGAGCTGGTGAGTTGGCAATGAAGGGATCATGCACGAACCTCTCGGCAGTGAGTGAGTCTTCGTTCAAATACGATGTCGCGAGGTACGGCGTTCGTATGCAGATCTCACCCTCCGTCTCAGGAGGCGACTGGTTGAGATCAGCGTCGAGCACCAGAACCTGCACGCCGTCAATGCCTAGACCAAGCGGTACAAGCTCGGCGTTAGCGCTCACCGTCAAATCGCTTTGCGTGCCGACGTTGAAGTAAGCGATCGCTTGTGGCGTTTCCGTCGCGCCGTAGAGGTTTACAACGTGCGCGTCTGGAGCCAGCGCGTGCAAACTCTGCACCATCTGAGTGGTGAGGAGATCTCCACCGGAAAAGAAATATCGCAGCGAGGCCAAGCGTCTGCGGTCATCAACCGGCGCAAACGTGGCCGTGCGTGCCAGCAAGGCGATATGAGATGGAGTGCCATGCATTACCGTGATGCCGGCGTGCGCCATCCAGCGCGCGAGCTCAGTCGAGCCCACGTTCGACTGATCTGGGAAACAGACTCGCGCGCCTACAAGCAAGGGCGTGAAAATGTCGCGTAGAAAGGGATCATGGCCGAGGCCGGAGAGTCCGCTAAACCGATCTTCGGGAACAAACTGGAAGGTCCGCGGGTACCACCAGAAGAAGTGCGACAGCGGCCGGTGCGTGCCCAAGATCGCACGCGGTGCACCGGTCGATCCAGAAGTCAGCGCGATATACGCGAGATCATCCGGCAACGTGGTCGCCGCGATGTGAACGGAAACATCGTCGACCCTCTCCTCTCTATCCCAGTGGCTGATTTCGGCCGGCGTCGCTGGCAGCTCCACCAGGCTCGACACGACGCCAATCTCGGACGACTGGATGTACTCGGGATCCAGATCCGTCGGACACAGCAGCGTTGCTCTTGGCGCAATCTGACGCAGGCACGCGCGTATCCGCGCGGGTGGGTAGCCGGGGTCTAGCAAACAAAAGACAGCGCCCACTCGCATGACGCCGAGCAAAGCCCACACCACTGGGCCTGCTCGGTCGGCGATGATGGCGACCGTGTCACCACGCCGAACGCCGGAGCCCGCCAAACAATCGGCAACCCACCAGGCAGCGCAGTCGATGTCTGCGTACGTCCATTCGCCGTATCGATCAACGACGGCAATTCTTGACGCAAACCTGGCAGTGGCTTGTGTCAGACGTTCAGGTAATGATCCGAACCACTTCGCACCTAGTGGCTGCCGGGGATCGGGGAACCCCGGCCGCGTGTTTCGACTCAATTCGGGTGATCCATCGCCTGTCGATTGGACGTGGTGTGTTGCGGCAGTACCGAACTCATCGTGGTGCGGGCACGCGTTCGGGTGCAGCTAGCTCGCCGCTCGACTGGGGACCTGGGGTACCAGTTGGCGCGGTGCAGACGGTTTCAGTGACCGGGACGCGAGGTGGCCCGCCAGATGCGGCACCGTGTACGCGGCACCAGCCACGAATCGAAAAAGAGGTCCAAAACTTGCGACTGACGCAGGTCCTATAAAATAGAGGTCCGACACCGACGACTCGAAATTTCGGGAGAGTCGGGGTGCCCGGTCGAGACGAGAAATCTGACTGGCAAGATCGTTGGCAATGAAGCCGATTCGGTCAACATCGACACAAAAACCCGTGCCCGCAACCACGTGATCGAAGACAAGCTCACGTTCGCAACCGTCCGCTTGCCTGACGCGCAAGCGCACGTCGCCGTTGTGCTCTCGGGCGGAGATGAGCGACGTCCTGGTCAACATGGGAACCTGGCGCTCCACCTCTTCCCGGAGCCACCAGGCACCCGCTGGTCCAAGTTTTGTCTGGTTGTAGCTCAGGCGCCGCGTGTCAGGCATGTAGTGCAGCAGCATAGGTATGTGTTCAAGGATCCACTTCCCCTTGCCCAATCCGACGACGGTGTTCGGCGCGCGCATGCGCTGCACAAGTGGCCGACGCCGCGCCACGCTCCCACCCCACACGATGTCCTTCCGCGCCAGCAACAGAGTTTCCGCGCCGGCCTTGCGCAGAAGTGCCGCGGCCTGCAGCGCGGACTGTCCAGCGCCCAGTACGGCGACTCGCTGTCGCGCAAATCGACTGAAATCGCTGTGATGCGCACTGTGCGACACCAGGCCTTCGGGAAGGCCGCTGAGTAACTCTGGAATTTGCTCGAAGTGGCTGAGGCCCGTGGCAACAATGACTCGGCGTGCTCGGATACGCTCTCCAGTTTGGAGCCGCAGAGCAAAATTGCTGTCGATGCGGTTCAATTCCGCAACTTCTGCGTCCTCTGCGTACGGCACCAGGTCCTGTTGAACAGAAACGCCATACCTCGCGAACGTCGCGATCTCGATCGGATCGTAGTCCTCGAGCCCACGCGCTGAACAGTATTCAGGCAGCGTCGGATGACGGCCAGGTGTCGGTATGGTTGTAGCAAAGCCCAGTGACTTGAGAAACATACCAGCAGGCATGCTGCGCCACGCCTGCATCGGTCTGCCAAAGATTCGGTGCTCGATCCCTCGATCCGCGAGGTGCGTGGCGAGCGATAAACCATATGGTCCCGCCCCGATAATTGCGACGTCGACTGAAGCGCGATTCATGCTGACCCGCAGAAGTGTCGTGCTTCGTGGAAGACGCAAAGTAGCTCCCAAGTTGAGGACGGGTTTAGCCCGAAACAAGTAGTGCGCTAGCCTCCGGTCGTGCTGAACAACCGACGACTTTCGGCACAGACGCAACCCAGAGTCAACCAGACGCACGCAAAATGGGGAGCAACCAGAGATAACATCGCGGCGATGAGGGACAGGATCTCTGGGAGACTCTCGGTGGTCATCCCCGCTTGGAAGCGGCCGGCACCTCTGCGGCAGGCGCTTGCGAGTGTCCGCGCGGTGCAGGGAACGGATCTCGACATCGAGATCGTCGTTGCCGACAACGCTTTGCTAGACGAGACCGAACAGATCGCTCACGAGTTCGGGGCCGTGTACCTCAGGAACAGCGCACCTGGGGTGGCGGCGACGCGGAACGCAGGCGCGGCGGTTGCGACAGGCGAGTTCATGGCGTTTCTGGACGACGACGACATGTGGTTGCCAGCGCACGTCCGGCGCCACCTGGACCTGTTGCGAGCTGACCACAGCCTGGGAGCGGTAATGGGGCAGATCATACCCGTGGATTATTCGTCCCTCCGCCCGCTTCAAGCTCCGTATCCTGCCACCTTGCCGGCTGATGGTGACATATTTCGAGTACTCCTTACGGGCGGACTGCACATTGGTGGACTGGTAATTCGTGCCTCCGCATGGGACACCGTCGGGCCATTCGATGACTCGTTCAACCATGGGCACACTCGTGTCGCGGTCGACGACTGGGACTGGTATCTACGCTTGGCGATTCAGTTCCGTGTGGGATTTGTGGCGGAGCCCTGCCTTCTCCTGCGAATCCACCCGCCGAGCCGCGACGAGGATACGAACACGTACCTGATGGAACGCGTCGGCCGTGAAGTATTCTGGACCAACGTTCGCCGCGCCGGCCGACGCCGTCCCTCTCTGATCTGGGCCACCCGCACCTGGCTTCGGCATGATGGTATGTGTGCGGGACGGCTGCTTTGGAACGCCAGCGAATACGTGGCGCAAAAAGAATACAAGGCAGCTTGCCAGGCTTTGCTGCTGGCGGCGCGCACATCGCCCTTGCATACGGCGTTGACGTTTGCTCGGGCAGGCTGGATGCGGGGATGAGCCGCAAGGGTCTGGGCTTCGGCGCGAAACTGACCGATTGGTGTGAGTTAGCCCTACGCGGCCCCAGCCGCTACCTGGACTCCGAAGAGTGCGTCCTGCTGGCGCCGGAGTTGCAGCGCAAAATTGTCGGACGCGAACTCGACCGCGTCATACTCGAGGGGCTCGTCTTTCCGAACTGAACGGCGGAGCCGCCCATATTGCGCAACGCCGATCGGCACAAGGCATTCTCGTGCTGCCTCGTCTGCTCGGACAATCAGGCCGTACAGGTCGAAACCGCCGATCCCGTCCAATTCTGCGCCGGCCTCGAGATCGCGCTTCGCGAATGCAATGGTTTCGGCGACTGGTGCGCCGAGCGGCGCCACGGTTGGCTCACCCAACCACGCGGCGCGGCTGATCGAGCGCGGAGCGTGATAATGACACATGACGAGCGGTCGAACGAATGCGTAGTAAGGACCCTCACCGAGCTTCAAATACCGAAAGTCGCTTTGCACTTCTGGGTGGTCACTCCGCACAATAGCAAAGACACCACTGCCGAGGCCGTGCGCGTAGTCTACATAGTGTCCCCCATCAAGCAACTGCAGGCGATGGTAGTCCTCGACGAGGTGTTCAGGATCCGTTGAGGGACCGCGCATACCGCGCACTGCGGGCGTCAACCCACTCGCGTTAGCCACTACTGTAAGTTCGAAGTTCAGCTTGGTTCCGTCGGCGGCTGCCGTAGCAATCCATGGCTTCAGGCCAAATCTGGCCGCGAAGCCTGCCTGGCTCTCGGGCGTGGCATACCGTTTGAGCACACCCTTGCAGTTGCCCGCGACCGCAACTTCGAGGCCCATACTCGCCAGCTCGTCGAGCAAACTCCTGATCAGGCCGGGTTCATCGCCATCCACGTCGCTATAGATGACGTGGTTTGCATCGGCCAGAACTCTGAGTATCGGACCAACGGTGGCCTGCGTCTCTGGATTGGCCGCCACGACATGCTTACCGGCCTGGATCGCCGTGTGTGCCACTCGGGAGCCAACGACCACATCGCCGGTGGCCTCGGCAACCACGTCAACCCCATCAAGCGCTGCGGGGAGTAGAAGATCGCTGGTGACTACGAGACGACCCGCATTCAGCGCAGCTCGCGCCTCTCGTGCATCGTGCGTCACGACGACCTGACAGGAGGCGATCCCGGCGCGCCGAATGGCGTCCAGAGCGTGGTCGAGCGTTCGATTCGCGACTACCCTTGGCTCGAAATCCGGCACGGCAGCCAACCGTCGCAGCAGACCGGCACCAAAGAAGCCCGTCCCAACGACGGCAACCCCAATCCGCGGTCGCTCGAGTCGTGAAACTATCATGCCACCGCCAGTAACGCTGACTTCGCACCCTCAGCCTGTGTCGACCAGCGCAGATCGGGTCGAAGAGCCCTGCTCGCGAGGTGGCGGCGAATCGTGGCAATGCGCAGATAACGAGATCCTTCCAGATCCTCCAGCGTCAGAGCGCGAAGTCGATATGCGTCGTAAAGCTCCTCTACGCCCGTCCGCACCGTCCATTTTGGCTGGAACTCGGTGAGGACGCGGGCGATCTTCGAGCAATCGACACGATAGCAGCGTGTGTCGGGACCGCCGTCACCAGCATAGGTCACCTTGCTGCCTGGCACAATGTCGCACACCAGGTCAGCTAGCTCGCGGATGCGATAGTTCTCGGACGTTCGGCCCACGTTGAACGATTGGTTGCAAACCAGTTCACGCGGCGCGTGCAGGACGGCGATAAATGCGGCTGCGATATCGCGCAGGTGTACGAGTGGTCGCCAGGGCGTCCCGTCACTCTTGATGAGAATCTCACCCGTGGCAACGGCATATCCCACGAGGTTGTTGACCACCAGGTCGCCTCTTAAACGGGGCGAGACACCATACGCGGTAGCGTTACGCAAGAAGGTCGGACAGAATTGTCCGTCAGCCAGGCGCCGGACATCTCGTTCCACGAGAACTTTGGAATGTCCGTACGGAGTAACCGGATTGAAAGCAGCCGACTCGTCGAGAAAGTCGTCGCCGGCCGCCCCATACAAACTGCAGGAGGACGAGAAGATAAACCTTTTCACGCCAGCCTGTTTTGCGAGTGCGGCAAGCCGAACGGAGGCCCGGTAATTGACGTCGTAGGTGAGGTGCGGGTCGAGGTCGCCTAGCGGGTCGTTGGACAGCGCCGCCAGATGCAGGACCGCATCGAAACCCGACAAGTGGTCGGCCTCGACATCTCGAAGGTCCAGTCGCAACGAGGGGATCTCCTCAGGGCTAGTGAAGTCGCACCCATCAAACAGGCCGCTGTCCAGCCCAACAACTTCGTGGCCGTCGTCTTTCAGGAGCGGGGCCAGAACCGAACCGATGTAGCCCTTGTGCCCAGTGAGCAGTACCTTCATAGCCGCGTCCTCTTGTGCATGAACCAGACGGCCTCCGATGACGGGCGCCCGTCGAGTTGCTTCATCCTGAGCTACGACCACGTAAAGCGCAGTTCATGGTGGGTTGAGTCACGGTTGAGCGTCTTGGCCGTCTGTGAACTGCGTGTAAACCGAAACTAACGCGCTTGCCCGACCTCTGCTCAACCATGTCGTTGGTACCGTTCGCGCGAGGCGCTTACGGAGCGCCGCACTCCACAACCGGCTCTTCAGGTGGGAGGAGAATCTCCACAGGGCAGGATGAAATGAGTTGTTGCGACCTGGTCTACGCCGACTGATTTCGGCAATTGCCCGCAAGCGGGCTGCGGAATACGATCCATGTCCAGAACCAGAATTTCAGCCATTATCCCGACCATGAACCGCCCTGCGCTGCTCGAGCAGGCGCTCGCGAGCATCCGCCGCGTGGAGGGCCCCGATCTCGAGGTCGAGATTATTGTTTCAGACAACGAACCTTCGACCGACGTCGAAGCAATCACCCATGCGTTCCACGGCGCATACGTGCGAGCCACGACGCCAGGTCCAGGCGCCGCCCGTAACGCTGGTGCCCTTGCTGCAACTAGTGAATACCTGACCTTTCTTGACGACGATGATCTCTGGCTGCCGACCCACGTCCGTACCCACCTGAAGTTGCTCGAGGCACATCCGCGCCTCGCCGCAGTCATCGGCCAGAACGTCGGGGTGGACATGTCGTTGAAAAACGTTGGGCCCCCGCACCCGATGTCATTATTGGACCCTGCTGATATGTTTCGATCTTTGCTCGCGGTGGTACCACAAATCGGGTCGGTCGTCGTCCGCCACAGCGCGTGGAATGCCGTCGGTCCGTTCGACGAATCGCTCCTTGCCGCCGAAGATTGGGACTGGTTCCTGCGGCTCGCGCTCCGGTGCCGCGTCGTATTCATCACTGTACCGTGCATAATGCACAGGTCGAGACCATTCAGCCGTGCCGAGGACCCAATCATCGAGATGTATCGGCGGTACACGCTGCATGTGTTTTGGCTGAACGTGCGCCGCGCAGGGCTCGCGCGCTTGCCGCCCCACGTAACCGTACGAATGTGGTTGCGTCGCGTCGGCTATTTTGCAGGCAAATTCCTCGTCAGTGCCCAAGTACATGCATCGAACGACGACCACGAGGCCGCCCGCCGAGCCTTTGGGCTCGCCGCCAGAGCATCGGCGTTGCATACCGTCTGGCAGCTGATTCGCTCAGCTTCCCTCCGCCGCGCGGCCTGGGAAGCCTTCTTCGATAGTCCTACGCCGCAGAGCTGATCGCTGCCGGTATGTTCTCGTTCGAGCGCGCCTGGTTATCTAACGCGGTACGTCTTGCGAGTAGCCCTCGCAAGGCCCACAACGCCGCACGCAACTCGTAGTCGTCGCCGGCTTCCTCGAGTAAATAATCTATCTCGCGTTGATGGAACGCGTGGAACTCCTGGTCGGACCGGCGAGATGGCTTCAACCGTTGGCTGCCGAGATACCATGCGTACGCGGCCAACCAGCGGTGCAGACGCCGTCGATACTCTGCGCGGTTCAAGACCTTTGGGCCGTATCGAACCAACAGCCGACCTTCCTGCGGTTTGAAGGAATTTACGCGGTCCGTGATGTTCATGAGCGAGCCGGGACGACTGCAGCGCGTGAACGTTAGCACCTGGTGCACGAAGCCCAGATCCGACTCCAGCAGTAGTCGAAACGTGGCGTCCGTATCTGAGTGCCAGAATCGTCGGTCGTAGAACTCTGGACTTCTGGCGACCAGGTCTCGCCGGAAAAGAAGCGACGTCGGCGAGCCAGTGATCCAACCGCGCCACGCCGGCGCAAGCATGGCTTGACGGACGACGTCCCGCCCGTGCACGAACGTCTGCCAGTAGGGGATTATTCCATCAAGATCGACCCGGTCGGCATACAGACGGTACGCGCTCACGACACCGACTGAAGGATGCTGCTCGGCGACCGAGACCATCCGCTCCAGACACTCGGGGTAGATCCAGTCATCGGCGTCG
>JAFAPL010000591.1 GCA_019247135.1 Chloroflexota bacterium
GCACGGTTAATTCGTGAAGGCCGCCTGGACGCCGGTTCGCGAAGCACCCAGTGCCCGTCCAAATCCGGGCGTCCACTCACCGCGTTCGGCCAATCTGGTCACGTGGCCACACCCGCTTCCGCACGCTCGCTGCCGGCCGTCCCGACCGGCGGTCGTCCGACCTCAGCAGCGGTACGGAGCCACGTTCATTCAGGGAGGCGTGACACATCCACCCGGCCACCGTGGCCTGGTTCACTGGACATGGGGCAGGGGTTTGCTGTATGAGTACGCCGTACTCCGTGCTTACTTGGGAGGGATAGGTGCTTCCACGCATTCGCCGAACGTCCGGACCGTCCCGCAGGTCTCCTCGCCGCGGAAAGCTTGTCGCGGTCAGTACCGTCTCATTCCTACTCGCGGCCGCCGGTGGGGCGGTCGGAGGCAGTCTTGTGGGGGTCTCGAGCACCCCGTTTGGCACGCCCACGTCGTCTCTGCCGCCCGATCCGGGCGCGTCGATCACGGCAGTGCGAGGCGATCGCGCGAGCAACTGGCTCGACCAGACCCGCTCGGAGGTACTCGCTCGCCACGGGATCGTCGCCACGAGCCAGCCTCTCGGAGCGCAGGCTGGACTGCAGATCCTCCGCGAAGGTGGTAACGCCGCGGATGCGGCGGTGGCGACCGCGGCGGAAATGGGCGTAGTCGAGCCGTACAGCGCCGGGATCGGCGGTGACATGTTCCTGCTCTATTACTCCGCCCGCGCCCACCATCTGTATGGCCTCAACGCCAGCGGGTGGTCGCCCGAATCATGGACACGGCAGTACTTCGTGAGTCGCGGTTTCACAGCGGACACCGGTATGCCGTTGCATGGGGTCAACAGCGTCACGGTGCCCGGCGCCGTCGATGGCTGGGATCAGCTGCTCAAGCGGTTCGGGACGATGAGCTTCCGGCAGGTGCTGGCGCCCGCGATCGAGACGGCCCAGCAGGGCTTTGGCGTGACCGAGCGGATCCATGTGGACTGGAACGATCCGTACTACACGGCGTTGATGCGACAGGATCCCGATTCCGCGCGAACGTTCCTGTTCAATGGCCAGGCGCCTCGCCTCTACAGCATCTTCCGGAATCCGGGGCTGGCACGCGCCTACGAGTTGATCGCTGCCAAGGGACGTGACGCGTTCTACTCGGGCCCGATCGGCAGGGCGATCCTCGAGAAGGTGAACGGACTCGGCGCACATTGGGTACCCGGCGACCTCGCGAACTATCACGCTCAATGGGTCACGCCGATCCACACGAACTACAAGGGATATGACGTGTACGAGACCCCTCCGAACTCGCAGGGATTCGCGACGCTGGAGATGCTCAACATCATCGAGCAGTGCGGACCGGTGGTGGGCTACAACCTGCAGACGCTGGGGCCGCGTTCACCGGAGTTCTGGGCGGTGCTGGTCGAGGCCAAGCGCCTAGCGTTCCGTGACCTGAATGCGTACGACGCCGATCCCCGGTTCTACCACGTGCCACTCGATCGGTTGCTCTCGAAGAGCTATGCAGCCTCGCTGTGCACGTACATGAACCTACAGCACGAGCCGCCGATACCTCCGTTGCCGGCGGCAGCGGCGGCGAGCGCCGCGGCCAAGCCCTCGGTAAACGTCCAAGAGCGTGGCGACACCGTGTACCTCACGGTCGGGGACCGCTGGGGGAACATGGCGTCGTTCATCTTCAGCATCTACGACTACTTCGGTGCGGACCTCACTGTGCCCGGTTACGGATTCCCACTCCAGGACCGGGGTTACTTCTTCTCGCTCGATCCCAGGAGCCCGAACGTCGTCGCGCCCCACAAGCGGCCGTTCCACACAATCATTCCGGCCTTCGTAATGAAGGACGGTCAACCGCTGCTGTCCTTCGGGAGCATGGGTGGTACCGAGCAGGTGCAAGCCCAGGTCCAGGAACTCGTCAACATGATCGACCTCGGAATGAACCTGCAGGCCGCGGGTGACGCGGCACGCTTCTTCCACCTCCAGGGGTCAGACGAGCTGGACCTGGAGACCAACCTGTACAACCTCGTCGGCGCACAGCTCAAGGCGAAAGGGTTCGACGTCGTCCGCGCCACGGGTGAGAACATGGGCGGCTACCAGGCGCTCTTGTTCACACCGCTGTCAAAGGCCGGCCCCACGGGCGGCCCCGCCGACGACGCTGGAGCAAGCCAGGGCTCCGATCCGCCGGTCGACGGGATCTATCGCGCGGCAAGCGACTTCCGCAAAGACGGTGAAGCTGTCGGCTGGTAGAGCAGGGAGAGGCTGACAGCGTCTCGGCGTCCAGCCTCGCGAACGACAGCTCGCGCACTGGCGCGGCACCTGGGCTTCGCGCGGCCGCAGCTTGCCGGCGCGCTCAGCGCGACGAACAGGCTACGTCAAGCGCAACGCTACTGTCGACTGCGTGGGAAGGGTGGGCAAACGGCTCGTGCGGATGCATGCACCGAACCGCGTGATCAGCTTCGGCGGTCGACACTTCGTTCGATTCCCGGCTTGGGCGTGGTTGATTGGCCTGGCGGCCGCGTGTGGCGTGGTGCCCGTGGT
>JAFAPL010000989.1 GCA_019247135.1 Chloroflexota bacterium
CTCCGTATCGCCCGTCTGATCGACCCGCAGCTTGCGGAGCATCTGACGCGCGATGACTTCGATGTGCTTGTCGTTGATGTTCACGCCCTGTGAGCGGTAGACCTCCTGGACCTCGTCGATCATGTACCGCTGCACCGCGTCGCGGCCTTGAATGCGCAGCACCTCCTCGGGGTCCTTAGACCCCTCGGTCAGCAGGTCGCCAGCGTTGACTGGCTGCGCATCCTCGACCTTCAAGCGCGCCGACGCGGGCACCGTGTACTCGCGCTCTTCCCGCTCTTCGGAGATGATGGTCACCTTGTTCTTGCGGACGTCTGCCGAGCCTGTCAGCCGAGCGAGCACTGGCGTGGCTTCCTCGTCATGGGCCAGCGCCACCGGCTGCCCGATCTCGACCCACGCGCCGTGTTCGACGGCAGGCCGATACCCGGACGGCAGGTCGTGCTCATCGCGATACGTCTGTCGCGAGACGACCTTGATGATGCGGCTGTCTTCCGTGCGCTGCAGCTCGACCACGCCGTCCAGCTCGGCCAGGATGGCCTTGCCTTTCGGCACGCGGGCCTCGAACAGCTCCTCGACGCGCGGCAGACCTGACGTGATGTCGATACCCGCCACACCACCGGTGTGGAACGTACGCATGGTCAGCTGCGTGCCAGGCTCACCGATCGACTGTGCCGCGACGATGCCGACGGCGTCGCCGATCGCGACCAGGCGGCGCGTGCCCATGTGCCAGCCGTAGCAGAACTGGCAGATGCCATGGCGTGCCTCGCACGTGAGTGGCGAGCGCAAGTACAGCTGCGGCACCTCGCGGCCAGCCGCGATCCGGTCGCGCGCGTGCTCGTCGATGATCGTGTTGCGCTCGGCGATGACTTCGCCGGTCGCCTCGTCGATCACGTCGCCCGCAAGCAACCGTCCTGGCAGCTGCGCTAGCCGCAGGTCACGCCTGGCCGGATCCTGCAGGTCATTGATCCAGATACCTGAATCGGTGCCGCAGTCCTCCTCGTACACGATGACGTTCTGCGAGACGTCGATCAGACGTCGCGTCAGATAGCCCGAGTCGGCTGTACGGATAGCCGTATCGGCGAGACCCTTACGCGCGCCGTGCGTGCTGAGGAAATATTCGAGCACGGTCAGCCCGTCGCGGAAGGACGACCGAATCGGCAGCTCGATGATGCGGCCAGACGGGTCGGCCATCAGGCCGCGCATGCCCGACATCTGCGAGATCTGCTGGATGTTGCCCTTCGCGCCCGACTGGGCCATCATCGCGACTGGCCCGAACGGATCGAGCACACCCGAGACCGCCTTCGTGATCTGGTCCTTGGCTTTGGTCCAGACCTCGATGACCTCGTTGTAGCGCTCGTCGTCGGTGATCAGACCGCGGCGGTAGTCCCGTTCGATGCGCTGGACCTCGTCGTCGGCCGACTTGAGGATGCCGTCCTTCTCGGATGGCATGGTGATGTCAGAGATGGCGATCGTCGTGCCCGACTGCGTCGCATACCGGAAACCCAGCCGCTTGATCGCATCCAGCACCTGAGCCGTGTCGTCATTCCCATAGCGTCGAATGAGCGCGGCCACGATGCGCTTCAGGCCAGCGCGGTCGACCACCTCGTTGAAGTACGGCAACGGCTCCTGGCCATGCGTGCGCAGCACGTTGTTGATCGCCTCGTTGAAGATGGCGCGGCCCATGGTCGTGCTGACGATCTGTGAGGCTGGCTCTTCCTCCGTTTCACCGTCGACGGACGGCAGCACGGCGGGGACGCGCAGCTTGATGCTCGCCTGCAAATCGATCACGCCCATGTCGTAGGCGAGCTTGGCGTCGTCGAAGTCAGAGAACGCCTTGTCTTCGCCCTTTGCCCCAGGGCGCGACGTGGTCAGGTAATAGACACCCAGCACCATGTCGAGCGTCGGAGCGACGATCGGGTCGCCATTCGACGGCTGGAGCAGGTTGTTGACGCTGAGCATCTGCTCCCGCGCCTCCCGCTTGGCCGCCGCCGAAAGGGGCACGTGAACGGCCATCTGGTCGCCGTCGAAATCGGCGTTGAAGGCCGAGCACACCAGCGGATGGATCTGAATCGCGCTGCCCTCGATCAGGACGGGCTCGAAGGCCTGAATGCCCAGTCTATGCAGCGTGGGCGCGCGGTTGAGCAGCACCGGGTGATCCTGGATGACGTCCTCGAGGACGTCCCAGACTTCGGGCCGCACGCGCTCAACAATGCGTTTCGCCGATTTGATGTTGTGTGCCAGCCCCTTCTCGACGAGCTTCCTCATCACGAAGGGCTTGAAGAGCTCGAGGGCCATCTTCTTGGGCAGCCCGCACTGGTGAAGCTGCAGTGTTGGGCCGACCACAATGACCGAGCGTCCGGAATAGTCGACACGCTTGCCGAGCAGGTTCTGGCGGAAACGGCCCTGCTTGCCCTTCAGCATGTCGGACAGGCTCTTCAGCTTGTGGTTCGAGGAACCGCTGACTGGCCGCCCGCGCCGACCGTTGTCGATCAACGAATCGACCGCTTCCTGAAGCATTCGCTTCTCGTTGCGAATGATGATCTCTGGTGCTTGCAGCTCGAGCAGTCGCTTCAGGCGATTGTTGCGGTTGATGACACGCCGATACAGGTCGTTGAGATCGGACGTGGCGAAGCGGCCGCCGTCCAGCTGCACCATCGGGCGCAGGTCGGGCGGAAGCACCGGCAGCGTGGTCATGATCATCCACTCGGGCCGGTTGCCGCTCTTGCGGAACGACTCCACGACGCGCAGCCGCTTGGTGGCCTTCTTCCGCTTCTGACCACTGGACGAGTGCGTCTCCAGCCGTAGCTGAGCGCTCAGCTCATCCAGCGAGATATTGCGCAGCAGGTCGCGAATGGCCTCGGCGCCCATGCCCGCGCGGAACATACGGCCGGCCTGGTCCTGGAGCTCGCGGAACTCCATCTCCGAGAGCGTGTCGCGCGGCTTGATCGACTCGAGCTTCTTGATCCTGGACTCGGCCTGCGCCTGCAGTTGGCCGGTGTCGCCGCCCGACTCGCTGATGATCTTCTGCGCTTTCTCCTGAATCTCGTAGCGCAGCTTGTCGATCTGGGAGTCGTACTCGGCCGAGACCTTCTCCTGCTCGCTGGCGGTATCCGCCTCGAGACGGTCGATGTATTCCTTGACCGTCTCAATCAGCAGGCGGCGCGCTTCGGGAGTAACTTTGTCGTCCTTGCGCGCGATCGGCGTCTGAGACGGCTCGAACATGATGTCCTCGTCGAGGACCTTACCGTCGACCTCTTTCAGCTGGGCCTCGATGGCCGCGGCGCGCTCGGTTGCCTGGGTGGTGCCCTGCGACTTGCGAGCCTCGACAGGCTCGAGGCGCTCGGTCTTTTCAGTCTCGAGACGCTCCAGTTCCTTGTTCAGGTCCCCGGTGAGCTCCTCGATCTTCTCCTGGTTGGCGCGCTCCTGACGGCTGATCTTGGCCTCGACGTCCTGCTGGATCGCGCTGACCAGACGCTGCCGCTGG
>JAFAPL010000999.1 GCA_019247135.1 Chloroflexota bacterium
ATCTACAAGCTCGAAGACGCGGTGAGCCTCCTGCTCCAGTGATGTTGCGGTCTGCTCAGACATCCCTTCCTCCTTCCGATAGGCTACCCCTACGCTACTCGCGGCCGTGTCCCGCTGCAACGCGCAGCTGCCGCTTTGATCGAGAAGGAGCGGCGACACCGCCGCGACCGCTTCTGGCGTCGACCGGTAGCGGCTGCGGATCGCCGCTGACATCGAAACCCGGCCTGCCGGACGAAGCGCTATCAACTGTCGTCCGGCTCCGGTCGCCTCGAGCGAGCAGCCAGCTCCGTTTCCCGCGGTGGCGCGGCTTGCGGGCGTGGATGAGCAACGGGCCACTGGCGGCGTCGATGCGCTTGTGCGCGCCGAGGTGCTGCGCGCGGTCGAGCGCGTAGGTTTCACGCACCCGCTGTTTGCCGCCGCTGCCTATAACGACCTCAACCCGTTTGACCGCGCGCGCACGAGCGCGCGGCTGCGCCGCTCGCGGCTGCGCGGGCTCCGGCCGATCAAGTCGCTGCCCATCTTCTTTTGGCTCCTCCACGCGGTGCGCGCTGGGTTGTGGACACGCTGAGTGCAGCCGGGCGGGAGCTCCTGCGCAAGGGAGCGCCCGACAGCCGTGCGCCGCTTCACGCGGAGAGCCGCTAGCAGGATCGCGCTCGGGCTCGAAGGATGAGATGGCAGGTCGGCCAGCTTCACGCGAACGTATCCGCGCGGTCTCTTCGTCGATACGAAGCGCGGCCCTGATCTGTGTCGAGGTACGCCCTCCTGCCGCGCGCGGTCAACCAGTCGGTCACGCTAGTTATGCCTGATCGCGGTGCGACTGACCCGGAACGCCGTGGGGCGACATGCGTCAGCGTACGCCTGGCACGCGCAGGCGAAAAGGGGGCCGCGTAACCGCTTGAGGCACGGTTTCGGCATTTCCGTGACCGTGTGCGTAAGCCGACGTTTAGCGTTTCGCGTAGGCGGGGAACGGCCTTGGCGCAGTTTCGGCAGGACTTGATTGACGAGCTCTTCGGCGAGCGGCATGCTCGTCTCCCCAGCGAGGCGCTGGCGCAGCGTCGAATACTCCTGAACAGAGACCTCGAGTGCTCGGCGCAGCTCGTCAGCTTCCGGGCCCGCAGGCAGCGCTGCTCGCAGTGCTCGGGAGGATCCCGTCGAGAGACGCTGCTCGACCGTCGACGCTCCTCGCCACGGCTCCGACGAGAGGGCGTTGTGGCCGGCAAGCAGAATCGTCTCGACGAATTTGACGAGCTCGATGTACACCAGCCAGAGCTCTTCTTCCCGGTCGAGCTTGACGTCCAGCCACCACAGCCAGTCCCAGGCGTGCACATCGAAGTCGCGCATGTCTGGCGATACCGGCGCTTGGGAGAGCCTGGCTTGTAGCACGTCAGCGACCTGATCTGATTCAAAGAGTGTCCGGAAGCCGTCTCGTAGCCAGGGATCCACCACCGGTTCGCCCTCCTGATAGAAGAAGTCGACCTTGATCGGGCCGTCATAGAACGCGATGAAGGTATGCGGGGCCTGCCAAGGCACTTCGTCAAAGCCGCCGAGGCAGCGACCTAGGCTCGCGGCCGTCAATCGACGCGAGGACCACAGCTCAGCAAGCCTTCTTGGCGCGCTGCAGGGGATAGCGCGGAGGACCGCATTGCCCGCTCGTTCCTGGAACCGATCCTCGGAGCCGAGGAGGCAAGAAGCAAGCAGGTCGGCTCCGCGGCAAGATCGATGGGGAGCGCCGGGAGCGCACCTACATTACCGAGAGCTGAAGAAGGAAGTGGCTGCCACATTCGAGACGCCACCCCAGGACGACGCCGGTCGGCCGTTGCTGCACGGCCATTCAGATGCCCGGACCGGAACAGATCGTGATGGAGATGAACCGGCTCGTCTCACAGCGACTCGCAGGCGACCTGATGCAAGGCACGTACGCAACGCGATGCGATCGTGCGGAGCGGCGCGGCCGTGCGGATAAGATGGGGCAAGGTGTCGGTAGACCACCGCGGCTGGCCAGCTACGACGTATCTGCGCCACTGACGGGGTGCGGATTGAGCTGCCCGTACGGCGATCCCTTCACGGTAGAGGACCCTTGGGCGCGCGTGACGCCCAAAAGACATCCCCCAAATCGGCAGCAACCGATTTCGGGATGATAAAGGCGAACGGCAGCCGCAGCACCGCGGCTGAGCGGCCGGACCGCAGCCGCGACCGCGGTGCTCAGCCTGCCCTGTCTCTACATTGCCACTATCGCCGCTCGGCGGTATCGCGCGATCACAGTTGACAGTCGTTATTGAGGCGCGATCGGAAGCGTCATCTCCGACGGATGGGCGCGGTCATGGTAGATCGTCTGCTTCGCTATCTCGAGCTTGGCGTCTTGAGCGAATGGGTCTCCGGTGTTCGGATTGCGGTCATACATCGGGAAGTTGCTGCTAGACACCTCCAGACGGATCCGGTGCCCCACCTTGAAGAGGTTCGCAGTCGGCCAGACGTGGATCGTGTACTTGTAGACGCGCCTGGGTTGAATCAGGGTTGGATGTGTCTCAGAGTTGCGGTAGCGGGCCCGCTGGATACCGTATTCGATCAGCATCGAGGTCCCGTCCGGATAGACGTCATCGAGCTTCGCAGTCCAGTCGGTATCCTTCGCTGACGAAGACGCGTAGAGCGTCACAGTGATCGGGCCGATCACCGCAAGACTATGCCGCTGTGGAGCCGTAGTGAAGACGAGCACGTCACGGCGGCCTAGAACTGGCCGCTGGTCGTACGGACCCCCCGGCACTGATGATTGAAAGCGACCGCCGATGCTCGGCACCGGATGACGCGGATTGTACGTGTAGTGATCCGTAGCCGCGCCCGCAGACTTGATGACGCTGAGCAAGCCATTGCCGCGAACCGAGTTAGCACCGCCTCCGCTATGCAGGTAGTACTTCACGTAGCGAGTGCGCGGCAGTGGCCATGTGTTGGCCGCTAGCCACCGGTCGGCACCCATGAGGAAGATCCGCACCCTTGGCTGCTTGTTGGTGCCGTTGTGGATGCCCTTGAGCCAGTAGTCGAACCAGTTCAGCTGAAGCTGGTCGATTGGATTAGCGGCCTGCGCGCCGAAGTTGATCTGCCCGACCGTCTGCGACCACGGTATGTGCACCCAAGGGCCGACGACAAGCTGGGTACCAGCTCGCGCAACGCCAGAGCCGCCCTCGCTGCGCATGCCCATGAAGTTGTTCAGCGCTCCGTTGATGAAGATGTCATACCAGCCGTCGAATTCCAAAGCGGGCACCGTGACGTCCCCGTAGTGTCCGCGAATGCTCCATCTAGTCCAATACGAATCGTCGTTGGGATGCTTCAGCCAGTCAAAGAAGTACGGCGCCACCCGCGGATCGCTCGGGCGCAGCGGTGGGAAATCCGTAAGCGGGAGATACCGATACCACTTCGTAAACTCATCCTTGATCGCCTGGTTGAGCTCGGCGACGATCGCCGCGCCGTCGGGATAGCGTCCTCTCACCGCGCTCGCAGCGAGCGTACTCATCGGCCAATCCTCTGCAAACGACAGATCCAGCGCCCCGCCTTCATACGTCCAACCATCGTGGTAGTCGTCGGAGGCCATCGCCGGCACTATCGTGACCAAGTGAGGCGGGCGCAAGATCGCCGTCTGGTACTGCGTCGT
>JAFAPL010001024.1 GCA_019247135.1 Chloroflexota bacterium
GAGCGTGACCCCTTCCTCGAGCCCTTCTATCAACTGGGGACCGAGCACGTGTGGGGCGGACTGTGGAATCGTCCCGGCCTCGACCGCAAGTACCGCAGCCTGGTCGTCGTCGCCGCGCTCGGCGCCTTGGGCCGCACCCACGAGCTCAAGACGCATTTTCTTGGCGCCTTGAACCAGGGCTGGACGGCGGAAGAGCTGCGCGAAGTCTGCCTCCATCTCGGCGGCTACGCCGGCTACCCGGCAGCGATCGACGCGCTGCGGGTGCTGCTCGAGGTGCTGAACGAGCGCGACCGCGCTCGGTGAAGCTCGAGCTCGCGTACCTCATCGTGACGTGCACGAGCACGGCGGCGCTTGCCCCGGACCTCGTGCGCATGCTCCTGCGGTTGAATGGCCGTGTCGTCACGATCCTGACACCCAATTCGCATCAGGTCGTCGCGCCACGCGAGCTATCGGTGATCGAAGGCAATAGCATCGTGGAGTCGTACTTCGACGAAGTGATCCTGCCGCGCCCACCGCTCGGTCTCGTGCTCGTCGCGCCGTGCAGCTTCAGCTCGCTGAACAAGCTCGCCGCGGGCATCGCCGACAATCTCGCCCTGTCCGTGACGGCGGAGGCCATCGGCCGACAAACGCCCGTGCTCGTCGCGCCTTCGCTGAACGCGCCGCTGCTCGCTCACCCGCGGACCAGGCAGTCCATCGAGACGCTGCGCGCCTGGGACGTGGAGGTGATCGATCCTGTCGATGCTGGCGACGGGCGAGGACCGCGGCTCGCGCCGATCGAGCAGATCGCGGACGCGACGCAGCGCTGGTGGCACGCCCAAACCTGAGAGGCCGCCGTGTATCAGCGGAGCTAATAGCTCCAATAGCCGAGCTTATATCTCCTCCATCGTGCTCCACGTGCGATAATTCGAGGGCAAGAACAAATACGATTTCCGATAGCCCCGCTCGGCAGCGTCGCTCATGGGGTGAGTTAGTCGGACCCGCTTCTAGTCAGTTTGCAAGGCCCGCCTGAACCGCACCGTGCTTGGCACTGCGGTGCACCAGTGCGGGCCTTCGGTCTGCCTGGCGCGCAGTTTGCTGCCGGGCGACTGATTTCCTGGAGGTAGCCTCGACATCGTGGCACGCGAAGACCTCGTCATCCGCATCGCTGGCGAAGCCGGCGAAGGCGTCCTCATCACCGGCCAGATGGTCACGCAGGCCACCGCGCGCGCCGGTTACTACGTCCTGACCGACTCCGTCCCGCCCGCCGAGATCAAAGGCGGCTACAGCTTCTTTCAGATCCGCCTGGGCGAAAAGCGCCTCCGAGCGCGCGGCGACGTGGTCGACGTGCTGCTGGCCTTCAATCAGGAAGCCTTCGACAACTCCATCGAACAGCTCCGCCAGGGCGGCATCCTGATCTATGACTCGGCCGAGCTCAGTCCGCCCGAGAGCGACCGCTACCGTTCGTACGCCGTCCCGCTGACCGACATCGCCAAGAACCAGGTCGAGCTGGCGCTGGCGAAGAACATGGTGGCTGTCGGCGTGGTCGCCGGGCTCTTCGGCCTCGACCCGGAACACGTGCGGCGCCTGCTGCGCGAGTCGAAGCTGGCCAAGAAGGGCGAGGACATCCTGAACAAGAACCTCAAGGCTGTCGACCTGGGCTACGGCTTCGTCCAGGAGAACGTGACCGAGCGCGGCTCGCTGGAGGTTCGCCCGTCGAAGCTGGAAGGTCGCGTCGTGCTGTCGGGCAACCAGGCGGTGGCGCTCGGCGCCCTCGTTGCCGGATGCCGTCGCTACGCCGGCTATCCCATCACCCCGGCCACCGACATCATGGAGTTCCTCGCCGACGAGCTACCCAAAGTGGGTGGCGCCGTGGTTCAGGCAGAGGACGAGATCGCCGCGATCGGTATGGTCGTGGGCGCGTCGTACGCCGGTCAGAAGTCGATGACGGCCACCTCGGGTCCGGGCGTCAGCCTCATGACCGAGATGCTCGGCCTCGCCAGCATGGCGGAGATCCCGAGCGTGGTCATCGATTGTCAGCGGGCAGGCCCGTCGACCGGTATGCCGACGCGGCACGAGCAGGGCGATCTCAACATCGCGGTGTACGGTGCACACGGCGAGGTCCAGCGCGTCGTGCTCGCTCCGACGAGCGTCATGGATTGCTTCTGGACCACGATCGACGCGTTCAATCTCGCCGAGGAGTTTCAGCTTCCAGCCATCGTGCTGCAGGACACGGTGCTCGCCGTTCGCACCGAAAGTATCCCGCGGCCGGATCTCTCCAAGGTCCAGCTGGCTCAGCGTCGAACCTTTACCTATCGCGAGGACGGCCCGGAGCACTACCTGCGCTATCAGATCACGCCTGACGGCGTCTCTCAAATGGCGATTCCCGGTACGGCCGGGGGCGCGTACGTAGCCACTGGCCTCGAGCACACGCAGGCAGCCAACACCAGCTCGGATGCTCGGAATCATTCCGCGATGACCGAGAAGCGCTTCCTCAAACTGGACGGCGTGCTGGCCAAGGCACCGCCGGCGCACGAGTATGGCGACCCCTCAGCCGAGATCGGTTTTCTCACCTGGGGCAGCACGCTAGGCGCAGTCAGCGAAGCGATCGATCGCCTGGCGGAGCGGGGGATCAAGGCGCATGCGCTGGCACCGCGCCTGGTCTGGCCACTACCGACGCATCAAATCGATCCATTCTTGAACGGCAAGCGCGTCGTCATTGTGCCCGAGGTCAACTACACGGGCCAGTTTGCGCAGCTGCTCAAGACGCACTATCAGAACGTCGAATTCACTCGTCTCAACGTGTACGGCGGGCAACCGTTTGCCGTGTCGCGTATCGTCGAGGCGGTCGCGCCCGCCGCGGAGCGTGTCCCCAACGGCACGGTCGTGGCGAGTCGCACGGAGGCCACGGTTTCTTAGATGCCTGATCAAGTGGTTACTGTCGAACACACCATTGAGGACTACAAGAGTGGAGTCAAGCCGACCTGGTGCCCCGGGTGCGGCGACTTCGGCGTCCTGAACGCGGTCTACAACGGCCTGCGTGCCAAGGGCTACCAGCCCGAGGACGTCGTGCTGGTTTCCGGCATCGGCTGCTCCAGTCGTCTGCCATTTTTCTCGTCCACGTACGGCTTTCACACCGTGCACGGCCGCACGATGCCGATCGCAACGGGCATCAAGGTCGCGAACCCCAACTTGAAGGTCCTCGCGCTTGGCGGCGACGGTGACGCGTTCGCCATCGGCGGCGGCCACTTCATTCACGCCGCGCGTCGCAATCTGGACGTCTGCTACGTGATCATGGACAACGCGATCTACGGGCTGACCAAGGGTCAGACGTCGCCGACGTCGATGGTCGGCTTCGTCACGAAGACCACGCCGAAAGGCACGCCCGATCGTCCCGTCAATCCGTTGCAGCTGGCCATGGCCTCAGGTGCGACGTTTGTCGCCCGGGCATTCTCGGGCAAGCCGAAAGAGCTGGCCGACCTGATCGTCCAGGGTATCGATCACAAGGGCTTCGCCGTCATCGACACGTACAGCCCCTGCCCGACGTTCAACAAGGTCAACACCTTCAAGTACTACCGCGACCAGGCGGTCGATCTGCCCAGAGACCATGACGCGACGGACGTGATGCAAGCCTGGGCGCGTGCCCAGTCGATCGATCCCGTGTACCTGGGTGTGCTGTATCGAGCCGAAGGCGAAGCCAGCTTCGAAGACCACATCCAGGCCGCCACGAGCGGCACCGAAGCCAACGCCCCCCAGGTCGTGTCTTCCATTCTCGAGCGCTTCAGCTAGCTAGGTCTCATGTGGGAGCCCGCTCATGAGCGGGCTCCTCACGGCGGATCATGATCCGCCGTGGCCAGGCGATCATGATCGCCTGGCTAACCTGCTAGTGCTGCTGGTAGGCCTGCGGTCCGCTCGGCTCGACGCCCCAATCTGTCGGCGGCCAGTACGAAACCCACGCCTTGCCGATCAGATTGTCCACCGGCACGAACCATCCCAGATGCGAGTCCGAGCTGTTCGGTCGATTGTCGCCGAGCACGAAGTAGTTGCCGTCCGGCACCGTCCGCGGTTGACCGTCGAACGGATACGTATACGTCGCCGGGAAGTG
>JAFAPL010001076.1 GCA_019247135.1 Chloroflexota bacterium
CTCACGCGCATTGCGCGAGTTCGGATGGGAAGCCAGGACCACCTTCGCCGACGGATTGCGCGAAACGGTGGACTGGTACCGTAACACTCAGATGTCCGGCAGCGCCTTGTATACTCGGGCAACGGCGTGATGCGACTGCTTGTTCTAGTCGTCGAAAACTTCAGCTTTACCACCTCGACATGACGGGGCTACGGCGCACGTAGCCGCGGAACCTCGTCATGTCGAACCCCAGGGCGGTCCAGAAGGACCGCTCTTTTGTTCTCTTAAGATCTTCCGGAGGCCCGATCGTATGACCGAAACGGATTTACGCCAGTCACTCGACGAGCTGCGTGGCACCGCGCTCAACCAGCTCGACCAGGCGCTCGACGCGCCGGCCCTCGAGCGCTGGCGAGTGACGCACCTCGGTCGCAAAAGCGCGTTGTCTGACGTGCTCGGCGGTCTGGGCAAGCTAGCGCCGGAGCAGCGACGCGAAGTCGGCGCAGCGGCGAATGTGCTCAAGCGCGAACTTGAAGGGTCATACGCCGAGCGCGAAGCCGCCATTCGGCGGCGCGAGCTAGCAGCGAGCCTGGAGCAGGAACGCATCGACGTCACATTGCCGGGCCGACCGCCGAGCGTCGGCGCTCTGCATCCGATCACCCAGACCATCATCGAGTGCGTCGACATCCTGCGCGGGATGGGTTTTCTCGTGACGCAGACACCGGAAGTGGAGACGGACTACTACAACTTCGAATCACTGAACATCCCGGCGTGGCATCCCGCGCGCGATATGCAGGACACGCTGTACGTGCGGATTCCGGACCTGGTGCTTCGAACCCAGACGACAGCCTACCAGGCGCGCGTCATGAGCACGCAGGAGCCGCCGGTGCGGATCATCAACGTCGGTCGCTGCTACCGGTCGGAGCAGACCGACGCAACGCACGAGTGGATGTTCCACCAGATCGACGGACTGGCAGTCGACGAAGGCATAACGCTCGCCGACTTGCGCGGTACCTTGACGACGTTCGCGCAGCGGATGTTCGGATCTGGTCTGCGGACCCGGTTCCGATGCGACTATTTCCCGTTCGTCGAGCCCGGCGTTGACTTCGCCATTTCTTGCTATCGGTGTGACGGCAAGGATGCCAATTGTCCGATCTGTCACGGCTCAGGTTGGCTGGAAATTCTCGGCGCGGGGATGGTCCATCCACGTGTCTTGGAACGTGTTGGATACGATCCGGATCGGTATACCGGTTTCGCCTGGGGGATGGGCGTGGAGCGGATAACGCTCATTAAATACGGGATCGAAGATATCCGTCTGTTCTATGCGAATGATCTGCGGTTCCTGGAGCAGTTCGCGTGAGAGTGCCAGTTAGCTGGTTGCGAGAGCTGGTGGAGTTCGATGCGCCCGTGCCGGAGGTGGCACGTCGGCTCACCATGGCCGGACTCGAAGTCGAGGGCATCGAGGTCGTCGGGTCCAACTGGAGTGACGTGTCGATCGCGCGCGTGGTGGAACTGGAGCCGCACCCGCGTCTCGGCAATCTGAACGTAGCTCGCATAGATCGCGGCGATCGGACGACCACCGTGGTCACCGCGGCGCCGAATCTCTTTGTCGGTGCGGTCGTGCCGCACGTTGCGCCGGGCGGTCGTCTGCCGGGCGGTGCCGTCGGACGTCGGGAGTTCAGCTGGATCGCGTCGGAGGGCATGGTCTGCTCCGGTGACGAGCTGGATATCTCCCCAGACAAGGATGGCATTTACATTTTCGAAGATTCTGCTCCGCTGGGTGAGCCCGTTGAGCGGTTCCTCGACGAAGCGATCCTCGACATCTACATCGGACCGAATCGGCCGGACTGCATGTCTGTCATGGGGCTGGCGCGGGAGGTGCATGCATTGTTCAATGCACCGTATACCGCGGCCATGCTGCGATTACAGGATCCGGCTACGGCGCGCGTGCCGGGATCGATTGGTGCGCCATCCGTCTCGGATCTGTTGACAATCCGCATCGAGGACCCAATCGGTTGTCCACGATTCAGCGCGTCGGTTGTGCGGAACATCCAGATCGGACCTTCGCCGCAATGGTTGCAGCGCCGGCTCCACTTCGCCGGAGTGCGCCCCATCAGCAACGTCGTCGATGTGACCAACTACGTAATGCTCGAAGTTGGTCAGCCGCTGCACGCGTTCGACCGTCAGCGACTTGGCTCGGACGCCATCGTGGTGCGTCGAGCGTTGGAGGGGGAAGCCATCCGAACGCTGGATGGTGAAGACCGCCAGCTTGCATCGTCGATGATGGTGGTTGCTGACAAGCAGCGTGCACGCAGCCTGGCGGGCATCATGGGGGGTGAGGACAGCGAGATTGCTGACACGACCACGGAGGTCGTGCTGGAAGGCGCGAGCTGGGATCGCGCGACGATTCGGCTCACCTCGTCGGCGCTTGGATTGTCGACGGAAGCGTCGCGCCGCTTCGGGCGCGGCGTGGATCCGGACCTGACGGCGCTTGGCGTGGCGCGCGCGACCGCACTCACGCAGCAACTGGCTGGCGGGACCGTGGCTGCTGGTCTGGCGGACGAGTACCCCGGCAGAGATCAACCTCGCACGATCGAGTTCCGAGTGGAGCAACTCGAGGCCTTACTCGGCACTCCGTACACGCGCGATCAGGTGGTCGAGACGCTCGAGGCGCTGGGGTTCGACCCACGCGGGGCCGACGGAAGTCTGAGCGTCACCGTGCCTGGTTGGCGTCGGTTCGACGTCGAAGGTCGCGCTGATATAGCCGAAGAAGTTGCCAGAATCGTTGGATTCGAGATCGTGCCGGCGACTATGCTCCGTGGCGCCCTGCCATCACCTCGGCCCGACGGCGACCGCGGTTTGTCGGAAGAGATCCGTGCGCGGCGTGCGCTCGCCGCGGCCGGTTTACAGGAAGTGATCACGTATTCGGCCGTCGATCCGGAGCTGGCGGCAATCACCTCGATCGACGATACGCCGCCAGAAACGGCAATTCCGATCGCGAATCCGATGTCGCCCGAGACGAGTGTGCTGCGGACGAGCCTGCTCGGAAGTCTGTTGCGCACGCTGAGAAGCAATCTGCGCCAGCGAGAACGGGTGCTCCTCTTCGAGCTCGCGCGGACGTGGCACGGTGAGATGGATCCTGTACCCGACGAACGACGGCACGTCGGAATCGCGCTGGTCGGACCGCGCTCTGCGCAGGGCTGGTCCGGCAGCTCGGAGCCACACGACTTCTTCGACTTGAAGGCTATTGTCGACACGCTGTGCCGGGCCGTATCCGTACAGATTACGTATGCTCCGTCGCGCCACCCGAGCATGCACCCGGGCAGGACCGCCGAAGTGTGCGCCAGGGGCC
>JAFAPL010001092.1 GCA_019247135.1 Chloroflexota bacterium
CTTGCTGCGACTCTTGCGGGAGCGGCGCTGTCTGCTGGTGCTGGACAACTTCGAAACGCTGTTCGAGCCAGGCCACCAGGAGAGTGTCTACCGGCCGGGCCTGGACGGGTATGGTCGCCTGCTCCTGGGCGTGGGTGAGGCTGTCCACCAGAGTTGCCTGCTGCTGACCAGCCGTGAGGCGCCAGAGGAGCGGGCGGTCTTCCACGGCGGCGGGGGCCGCGTCTTTCACCTCGGCGGACTGGCCACACACGACGCACGCACGCTGTTGGCCGGCAAGCAGCTGGTGGGCACGCGCGGACAGTGGGCGGAGCTGGTGGCTCGCTGCGGGGGCAATGGCCTGGCGCTAAAGCTGGTCGGCGAAAGCATCCACGAGCGTTTCCGTGGCGGGATTGGTGCCTTCCTGGAGGCGCCCGTCCGCGGCAGCTTCGCGGGCATGCGCCCATTGCTAGCCGAGCAGGTTGGGCGCAGCTCGGCGCCCGAGCAGCGGGTCCTGCGTATGCTGGCGGTCGAGCGCGAGCCAGTCCCGCTGGCCCGGCTGCTGGCGGCCCACGGCTCGCGTGTCGGCCGCGGGTCGGTGCTGGAGGCAGTCGAGGCACTGCGCCGTCGCTCGCTGATCGAGCGGACGGAGACGCTGGCGGCAGCGACGTTCACCTTGCAGTCGGTGGTGCTGGAGTACATGACGGAGCGCCTGGTCGAGGCCGTCGTGAACGAGATCGACTCCGTCCGACCGACGCAGCTGGTTGAGCTGCCGCTCATCCAGGCACAGGCCAAAGACTACGTGCGGCAGACTCAGGAGCGGCTGATTGGCGCGCCCATCGTGCAGGCACTGACGGCTGCCCACGGCGAGGATGGAGCACAGCCGCGACTGCTGGCGCTGCTCGCACGCTGGCGCGCTCGGCCGGCTGCCGAGCAGGGCTATGGGCCCGGGAACGTCATCAACCTGCTCCGCCTGCTGCGGGGTGACCTGCGAGCGGCGGACCTGTCCCGGCTCGACATCCGACAGGCGTACCTGGCCGTTCCAGCGCATGATGCGCATCTGGTCGAGTCGCACCTCAGCGAGTCGGCCGTTGCCGAGCCGATGGGTGCCGTCATGTCGACTGCGCTCACCCCCGACGGCAACTATGTCGTCGCCGGCACGTTCGAGGGTGCGGTTCGGATGTGGCAGATCGCCGATCGCAAGCTGGCCTTCACCCTCGAGCCGTATGGCGGGCCGATCTGGAGCGTGGCAGTGCGGGCGGACGGAGCGTGCATCGCGACGGCCGCGGGCGATGGGACGGTGCGGTTGTGGGACACGGCAAATGGCGAGTGCCTGCGCGTTCTCGGCGGTCACACGGGGGGAGCCCGCGGCGCCTCGCTGAGCTGGGATGGGCAGCGACTCGCGACCTGCGCAGTGGACGGGACGGTGCGGGTGTGGGACACGGCGACTGGCCAGTGTCTGCACCTTCTGAGGGGGCACACGGGCGCGGTGTGGGGTGTGGCGCTCAGTGCCGACGGGCACCGAGTAGCCAGCGGTGGGCTGGACGGTACGGTGCGGCTGTGGGACGGGGTCACTGGAGAGCGCCTGCAAGTGCTCGTCGGGCAGGGCGCGACGGTATTGTGCGTGGCGCTCAGCGCCGACGGTCGGCGCGTGGCGGGCGGTGCGGGTGATGGGAGTCTGCGGGTCTGGGATGCAGACAGCGCAGCCTGCCTGCAAGTCTTCGTCGGGCACCTCGCAGGTACACGAGCGGTGGCGCTGAGCGCAGATGGGCGGCTCGTGGCCAGTTGCGGGCTGGACGGTACGGCGCGAGTCTGGGACATAGCGAGCGGAGAGTGCTTGCGAACGCTGGTCGGTCATGCCGGCGAGGTCCGTGCCGTAGCCCTGAGCCCGGACGCGCGGTATTTGGCCAGTGGCGGGTGGGACGGCACCGAACGGGTGTGGGACGTAGCCAACGGGCAGTGCCTGCACGTCCTCGCCGGTTACGCGGCGGGAATCTGGCGCGTGGCGCTGAGCAGCGATGGGCACCTGCTCGCCAGCATCACATTGGAAGGCAGGCTCCGGGTTTGCGACACGGCGACTGGCCAGGAAACTCGCATCCTGACAGGGAACACCCCCTCGATGAGCGTGGCCCTGAGCGCCGATGGGCAGCGTGCCGCGAGTGGCGGCCTGGATGGCATGCTGCGGGTATGGGACGTCGCGAGTGGGAAGTGTCTGTACCTCCCGACGGGAGAGACGCCGTCCATGAGCGCGGCGCTGAGCGCCGACGGAAGCCGCCTCGCAAGCGGCGGCGCGAATGGCAGTCTCTCGGTCTGGGAGCTTGCGGGAGGGGCGCAACTGCCGACGCTCCGGCACAGCGCCGCGGTCCGCACCATTTCTCTCAGCGGTGACGGGCGGCTGGTCGCCAGCTCGATGCACGACAGGACGGTGCAGTTGTGGGACGTTACAAGCGGGGAGTGCCTGCGCGTGCTGGCGCAACCCACCGCGGCTTTGTGCATTGCGCTGAGCGCCGACGGCAGCCGTGTGGCAGCTGGCGGGGCGGATGGCAGCGTCTGGGTGTGGGATACACTCACCGGAGACTGCCTCCAGGTCCTCCGTGGACACACGGGCGAGGTGCGTGCCCTGGCGCTGAGCGGGGATGGGCAGTCGGTCGCGAGCGGTGGTGTTGACCGCACAGTGCGGGTCTGGGACGGAGCGAACGGAGTGTGCGGGCAGGTCCTTACCGGCCACCATGCGGCCGTCTGGGCCCTGGCGCTGAGCGGTGACGGCCGCATGGTGGCCAGCGGCAGCCTGGATGGGACCGTGCGCCTGTGGCAGACCCGGACTGGTGCCCCTCTCCA
>JAFAPL010000800.1 GCA_019247135.1 Chloroflexota bacterium
ACGGCGTGGCCGACCGGGTGAAGGTGCGTCAAGGGACCATCGCAAGCGAGCCCGCGCAGCCGTTCGATCTGATACTTGCGAATATCACCATTCGCACGCTGCTCGAGCTGCACGAGCTACTCGGAGCACAGCTGCGGCGCGGCGGCACAGCCGTGCTGTCAGGCGTGCTTGCGGAACGGGCCGGCGAGCTGCTCGACGTGCTGCTCGCTCATGGTTGGCGCCACGAGCGCACGGACCATGAGCAGGATTGGGTGGCACTCACCATGACGCGGGCGTGACGCACCGGTTTCTGGTCGCGCGCGAGGCGATCCAGAACGGGCACGTGCGCTTCTCAGACGATCAGGCACATCAACTACGCCACGTTCTGCGGCTCCGAGCTGGCGACGCGGTGCGGGTGTTCGATGGCGAACACGGTGTCGACTACGTCGTCGAGCTCTCTGGCGCGGCGGAAGCCAGGATCGTCGGCACCGCGTCTCAGGCGGCGGAGCCACGAACGCGGCTCGTCGCCTACCCGGCGCTGCTGCAGCGCGTGAAATTCGAGCTGGTGCTGCAGAAGTTGACGGAACTCGGAGTCGCCGAGATCGTGCCGGTGCTCGCGGCGCACGGACTGGTCCGCGAACCGCCCGAGGAAACCCGACTGACCCGCTGGCGGGCGATTCTGCGCGAGGCCACCGAGCAATGTGGCCGCGGTGTCGTGCCCAACCTGCACCCTCCTCTGCCGCTTGGGGACGCGATCGCACGAGCATGCGCCGACGGTCTGGCCATCATGGCGTACGAGCACGAGCAGCGCTCGACTTTGCGCGACGCGCTACGTGGAACGATATCTACCGTGAGCGTCTTCGTTGGACCGGAAGGCGGCTACGCACACGATGAAGTCAAGGAGGCAAAAGCCGCTGGCGTTCGCTTGATCACGCTCGGCCCGCGCATTTTGCGGACCGAGACAGCCTCGCCCGTGCTCGCGGCCCTGGTGCTGTACGAGTTGGGCGATCTATCGTGCGGACCGACATGACTGCCGACCCGGATTGCATCTTTTGCAAGATCGTTGGTGGACAAATCCCCGCGGGCGTCGTCTACCAGGACGAGCGAGCGACCGCGTTTCGCGATCTCAATCCGCAGGCACCTGTGCACATTCTGGTCGTGCCGAAGGAGCACATCGCGAACACGACAACGCTCTCGCCTGAAAACGACGCGACTGTTGGCGCCCTGGTACGCGTGGCACACGCTGTGGCGCAGCAGGAGGGCGTGGCCGAGACTGGCTATCGCCTGGTGGTCAATACGGGTCGCGACGCGAACAACACCGTTGCGCATCTGCATATCCACGTGCTGGGTGGACGCAGTCTTGGCTGGCCGCCGGGTTAGGCGCTTCGCGGACGAGCCACCGCCTAGTATTTGACGTATGGACCTGTTCGAGTATCAGGGTAAGCAGTACTTCGCCCGATTTGGCATTCCCGTGTCACCGGGCGGCGTGGCCGATAGCGTCGATGACGCGGTCGCTCAAGCCGAGCAGGTGGGGTTCCCGGTCGTGGTCAAAGCCCAGGTCCAGGTCGGCGGCCGTGGCAAGGCGGGCGGCATCAAGCTCGCCAACAATGCCAGCGAAGTCCGCACCCACGCCGGCAACATCCTGGGGATGGACATTCGCGGCCACGTGGTGCATCGGCTGTGGATCGAGAAAGCCTCGGATATTGCTCGCGAATACTATGCCTCGTTCACGCTCGATCGCGGCGCACGCAAGCACCTCGGCATGGTGTCCGCGAAGGGCGGCATAGACATCGAACAGGTCGCCGCCGAGGACCCGTCGGCCATCGCTCGGCTGCACATCGATCCCGTCGACGGCCTCACTGAGCAAGACGCGAGAAAGCTCGTCCAGCAGGCGGGACTCGACCAGAAGGCTCACGACGGCGCCGTCGACATCCTCAAGAGTCTCTATCGATGCTTCGTCGAAGGTGACGCTGACCTGGTGGAGATCAACCCGTTGATTCTGACGCCAGATGGTCGGGTGCATGCGCTGGACGCAAAGGTGAGCCTCGACAACAACGCCGAGTTTCGACATCCCGAATGGGCCGAATACAGAGCCACCGAAGTGCTCGACGAGCGCGAGCGACTCGCCCGCAGCAAGGGCCTCCAGTACATCGGCCTGACCGGCAGCGTTGGCATCATTGCCAATGGAGCAGGTCTGGCGATGAGCACGCTCGACGTCGTCAACCAGGTGGGCGGCTCACCCGCCAACTTCCTGGACATCGGCGGTGGTGCAGACGCCGACGTGATGGCGAACGCACTCGAAGTCATCAATACAGACCCGAACGTGCGCTCGATCTTCATCAACATCTTCGGCGGCATCACCCGAGGTGACGAAGTCGCCAACGGCATCGTCCAGGCGTTGCAGCGCGTCGAGATCAAATCGCCGATCGTGATCCGCATCGACGGGACCAATGCCGACGAGGGTCGGGAGATTCTGAAAGCGCACACGTCGGATCGCTTGATCTCACAACCAACGATGCTCGATGCGGCACGCAGAGCCGTCGAGCTGGCGCAGCGCGCGGAGGTGCGGGTATGAGCATCTTCGTCGACGAGAACACGAAAGTCGTCTATCAAGGTCTGACGGGTTCGGCCGGGCGCTTTTACGGGCTGCGCAACCGCGAGTACGGAACAAAAGTCGTCGCGGGGACGAACCCGCGGCGCGCAGGCACCGACGTCGAGGGCATCCCCGTGTACGCCACGATGAAAGAGGCTGTCGGGGCGACGGGCGCCAACGCCTCCTGCATCTTCGTGCCCGCGCCGGGCGTGGAGAGCGCGGTGATGGAAGCAGCGGAATCGGGCGTGACGTTCATCGCCGTGATTACCGAAGGCGTTCCCGCCCAGGACGAGGCCCGCTTCTTCAACAAGCTGCGACGCGATTACCCGCAGGTACGTCTCTTGGGACCGAATTGCCCTGGGGTCATCACACCGGGCAAGTGCAACATCGGCATCACCGCCGGCGAGATCGCCACGCCGGGTGGCCCCGTCGGCATCGTCAGCCGCTCGGGAACCCTGACCTACCAGGCGCTGTACGAGCTGACGCAGAAGGGCATCGGCCAGACGACCTGCGTCGGTATCGGCGGCGATCCCGTCCCGGGCACTACGTTCATCGACTGTCTCGAGGCGTTCGAGGCCGACCCGGAGACGAAGGCCGTGATCTTGATCGGTGAGATCGGCGGATCCGAAGAGGAGAAAGCTGCCGAGTTCATCGGCTCGCGCATGAGCAAGCCCGTCGTTGCGTACATCGCCGGCGTGACCGCCCCGCCCGGTAAGAAGATGGGCCACGCCGGCGCGATCATCTCGGGCTCGCAAGGCACCGCGCAGGCGAAGATGGAGGCGCTCCAACGCGCCGGCGCACGTGTGGCGGTCAATCCAACCGAAGCGGGCGAACTCATGGCCGAAGTGGTGAAGGATCTCCGCTGACGCCGCTCGAGGTGGCGCTGCGCGAGCGCATTCGGCACGAAGGGCCGCTGTCCTTTCGAGACGTCATGCAGGCGGCGCTGTATGACGCCGAGTGCGGCTACTACACCACCCTGACGCGCTTTGACGACTTCCTCACCAGTCCTGAGGTGCATCCGGCCTTTGGCTGGCTGCTGGGCAGGCAAGCGTTGGAGGTTTGGGAAGTGTTGGAGCGGCCGCGGCCGTTTTGCATTCTCGAGCTCGGCGGCGGGAGCGGAGCCCTGGCCGAAACGCTTCTTGAGTATCTACGGCCGCGCGTGTCCGAGCTGGTGTACGTCATCGACGAGCCGAGCCCGGCGTTACGTCAGACGCAACAAGGACGGCTCAGGCGGCCGGAATTCCGATGGTCCTCTGAGCAGTCGGCACACCTGGTGGTCGCGAACGAAGTCGCGGATGCGCTGCCAGTGCACCGGATGGTGATGCGCGAGGGCGAGCTTCACGAGCTCAGAGTCACCGTGGACGCAAGTGATGCGCTCACCTGGGTGGAAGCCGACAGCGTGCCCGAACAAGTCGAAACCTACTTCCAACAGGTCGGCGTGCGTCCGCGCGAAGGCGCAGTTTCAGAGGTCAGCACGGGCCTGCCGCAATGGACGCACCACCTCGCGGACAGACTCGACCGAGGCGTCGCCATCATCCTCGACTACGGCTACACCGCCGAGCAGCTATTCAGTCGCAAACAGGGCACCCTGCTGACGTATTGGCGTCACATGCTCGGTAGCGACCCGCTTGTGCGCCTCGGCGAGCAGGACATTTCCGCGCATGTCGATTTTTCGTGCATCGCCATGGCCGCGCAGCAAGCTGGGCTGCGCGTGGTCGGCGTCACGAGCCAGCGGACGCTCTTGCGCCACCTCGGGATCGGCGCGTTGATCGACTCGGCCCGCGCGCCACTGCACCGCGCTCGCCTGAGCGACCTTGTCGACCCGCACGGGCTGGGCCGCATCGGCGCATTGTTTCTTGCGCGCGGTCTGACGGACTACGCACCGGTCGGCCTGTGCGGGGGACGCGACTGGCCAAGCGATGACACTGGGCCGACCCTGGACGATGATTCAGCGTTTGGCGACCTGTGGCGCGAAGCCTTCGTAGAACAGGCTGCGCGAGTCAGCGACGGCGAGCGATAGCCAGGTCCGTGCTGTAGGCCTTCTCGATGCTGCCGCCGTAGCCAGTTTCGATCAGGCGTGCAATGCATTCGAACAGCGCCTCGCGATTCGGCGGCGCAAGGTCGATGTGACCTGAGTACGTGCTCAACACCTCGAGGTATTCGCCGGTCGAATAGCGTTGTTGCCACAAATAGCGACGAAAGACTGGCGGTTCGAAGAGCACCGATCCGTCGAACAGGGTGGCGTACTCGTGCGGCCGCGTCCGCGGATCGGGCAGCGTCAGGCCTGGCGGTGTGCCGGGCATGAAGCGCTCGTAGCAGCGCTGGACCTGGTCGAAGAACGCGCGGTCGCCGCCGGCCACATGGTGGTGGCCGAAAACGGCGAGCGACCCGCCCGCTCTCAACGCGGCCGCGGTTTTCTGCAACCGTACCGCGGGGTCCAACCAGTGGAAGGCCTGAGCGCATGCGACCAGATCAAACTGCTCGGCGGGGAGCGGCCACTCCTCGAATGCCGCGGTCACGATGCGTACATGCTCGAAACCGGCCAACTTGCGCCGAGCGAACTCGGCCAGCTCCGCACCGAGTTCGACGGCAGTTACCTGATAGCCGCGTTCCGCCAGAGGCTGAGTCGCTTTGCCCGTACCTGGCGCGATCTCCAGCACCCGCGCGGGAGGCAGTACGCACGAGATGTCAGCCAGGTCGTCGAAAAGCGCGGTGGGATAGCCCGGACGCGCGCGGTCGTACAGCGTCGGGTCCGTGTTGAACGTCGCGCGCCGCACGACGCGCACAGCCTCCGGCGGGTCGTCATCTACTGAGCCAGCGATGCGTCAACGATAACGGGCGCCCCCTGGCGCGCCACAAACCGCACCTCGCGTACGCCGAGTGAGCTCAGCAATTCGTCGGTTCGAACCCGTAGCGGCCCCGGCGCGTCGCCCTGTCCGGGCGCCGGTTGCGGGAATGCGGTCGACGCCGCCGAATGGAACGTCACATTGCCCTCGACTTTCTGGAGGATCTGATGGATATGGCCGTTGAGCACAGTCACCGATCCAAAACGCCGCAGAGCCGAGAGCGCTTGCTCGGCATCCGTGGTGCCCCAGCCCCAGGACGGATACACCGACCACAGCGGCACGTGCGCAAAGACGACGATTGGCGTGCTGCTCGAAAGCCCTTGCAGATCCTTGCTCAGCCAGTCGAGTTGCTCCTGACCAAGCGTGCCAAAGCCGCCCGCCTTCAGGTTCCACACGTTGACCAGTCCGACAAAGTGGACACCTTTGTAGTCGAAGCTCTGCCAGCCGTTGCCGATCACACCTTTGCCGAACCGATCCAGGTAGCTCTTCCCGTTGTCTACGAAGGTGTCGTGCTCACCAGGTGTGAAGTAGGCCTGGCTGATCTTCGAGGCTTTGATGATCTGGTCAGCCGCGTCGTACTCGTCGGCTTTCGAAAGATGACTCACGTCTCCCGTATGAAGAATGAACGCGGGCTGACGCGCCTGGATGAGTCCGATTGCCTTCTGGAAGGTCGCGGTGACGTCCGCATTGGGAACGTTCGAGAAGCCGATGTGGCTGTCGCTCACCTGGGCGAACGCGAAATCACCACTGCCTTGAGGCGCCTGGTCGATCGTGCACGATGAGAGCACGCCGCCGCTGATGGTCCATAGCAAGCCCGTGCCTGCCCAGGCCATGCACTTGAGAAAACCGCGACGGTCGACTTCGTCACTCATTTGATCTTCTCCTCTTCACTGGACCACGACGCGCGCGGTCATGAACGGGTGGACGGCACAGAAGTACGAGTAGGTGCCTGGCTTGTCGAAGGTGAAGGAGTAGCTGCCGTCGGGGTCGAGCGTCTTCGAGTCCCACACCTGGTCCGACGACGTCGACGTATGTGGCACGTCGTCGTGATTGGTCCAGGTGACCGTCGTGCCAACGGGCACGGTGATTTCAGCCGGAACGAAGTTGAAGTTCTCGATGCCGATTTGCGGGCCACTACCGACCGGGCTTGGCGCGGTCCGCGCGGGCTTAGCTGGCGCGACAGTCGCGAGCTGCGTCGGCGAAACGGGCGTCGGCGCGGGCGGCGCCGCGGCCGCGGTGGCACAGCTCGTAATGACGAAGGTCGACAGTGGTACGACGAGACGGAGGTAACGGAGGTCCTTGCGGTTCACGCAGCCTCATACACCGTGTCCGAATGAGCGGATTGCGCTATCGTCCATGCGGACAATGCCCGGCCAGACGTATGCCCCGTACAACCCAGCCGAGACCGAGGCGCACTGGTACGCCTTCTGGGAGGAGCACGGGCTGTTCAGACCCGAATCGCACCCCAACTTCGGGGTGAAGCGACCGTTCGTCATCACCATGCCGCCGCCGAACGTCACTGGCGGGCTGCACAACGGGCACACGCTGTTCGTCACGCTCGAGGATCTGATGATTCGCTGGCACCGCATGCTCGGTGATCCGAGCCTGTGGGTGCCCGGGCGAGACCACGCTGGCATCGCGGGTCAGCTCGTCGTCGAACGCGACCTGCGCTCGCGCGGCCTCAGCCGCCACGATCTCGGCCGCGAAAAGTTCCTCGACCAGATGTGGGAATGGATGGAAACGTACGGCCACACCATCCAGACCCAGCTCAGACGGCTCGGCGCATCCGCCGACTGGTCGCGCGACATGTTCACCATGGATCCGCACCACGTACGCGCGGTGCGTACCGCCTTCGTGCGCCTGTTCGACAAAGGGCTGATTTATCGCGGCCACCGGATCGCCAACTGGTGCAAGGACTGCCAGACGGTCCTGTCAGACCTGGAGGTCGAGTACCGCGAAGTCAACGGCACACTTACCTACGTCCGCTATCCAGTCATCGACGCGCCCGGCGAATGGATCACGGTGGCCACCACGCGCCCCGAAACGATCCTCGGCGACGTCGGTGTGGCAGTACACCCGACCGACAAACGCTATGCCCATCTGGTGGGCAAACACGTGCGAATTCCGCACGTGAACCGAGAGGGCGTGATCGTTGCCGACGACGCGGTTGACCCCGACTTCGGCACCGGCGCAGTGAAGATCACGCCTGCCCACGACCCGACTGACTTCGACATCGGCCAGCGACACGATTTGCCTGCCATCAACGTCATGAACCTGGATGGCACGCTGAACGAGGAAGCTGGCGAATACGCGGGCATGACCACCGCCAGTGCTCGCACGGGCATCGTCGCCGAGCTCCGGGAAAACGGTCAGCTGGTGAAACAGGAGCCGTACACGCACAGCGTCGGGCATTGCCAGCGCTCCGGCACCGTGCTGGAGCCTCTGCTGTTGGATCAGTGGTATCTGCGCATCAAGCCTCTGGCGGACCCTGCCACGCAGGTCGTCCGCGACGGTCGGATCCGCATGATTCCCGAACGCTTCGCGCGCGTCTACTTCAACTGGATGGACAACATCCGTGATTGGGCCATCTCGCGCCAGCTGTGGTGGGGCCACCGGATTCCCGTTTACTTCTGCGACGTACCCGACTGCTCCGAGGTGTGGGCGTCG
>JAFAPL010000827.1 GCA_019247135.1 Chloroflexota bacterium
CGACGCCATTGCTCGAGGCCCAGGTCAACGATCCGACCGCAGACCCGCAATTGCACAAGCAGCTGCAGTTCCAGGAGCACCTGACCACCGGTGGGTTCGTCAAAAACATCACCTACCCTGCCGGCTATTCCGCGCTGCCGCCGCTCCTGACCACCACGTATGAGAACATCGCTTTCGGACGTATGACGGTGTCGGCGGCGGTCGACGACTTCTTCACACAAGCAAACGCCATCCTGAACAAGTAGTGCCAGGCGACGCGGACGGACGATAAGCATCGTGGACGCCTCAGCGCACGCAGGAGAACGTCGCACCGGGCTAGTTCCGTGGTCCGGCGGCCTTTCGCACCTGCGTGCCTCGCAACAGGACAACATCGCCGCTTATCTCTTCCTGCTGCCGTGGTTCATCGGCATGGTCGTGATCACGGTCGGCCCAATCCTGGCTTCACTCGCGCTCGCGTTTACCGATTACTCCGTCCTCGCCGCACCGCACTGGATCGGCTTCGCGAACTTCATCACCATGTTCACCGGCGACGCGCGCTATCTGTCATCGGTGCGCACGACCCTGACGTACGTGGCCATCTCGGTGCCGCTGGTGTTGCTCTGGGGCCTGTTCCTGGCGCTCGTGCTGAACCAGGGCATGAAGCTGCTGCCCGTCTTTCGCGCGATCTTCTACATTCCATCGCTGCTCGGGACAAGCGTCGCCGTCGCGATCCTCTGGTACTACATGTTCGGCAAGGACGGCCTGATCAACCTGGCGCTGCTCCGCCCGCTCGGCATACAGGGTCCGAGCTGGGTCGGCGATCCGTCGTTCGCGCTGTACACGCTGATCGTCTTGAACCTGTGGGCGTTCGGCTCGGGGATGATCATCTTCCTGGCGGGTCTGCGTCAGATCCCGACCGAGCTGTATGAGGCGGCCGCGCTCGACGGCGCGGCGCGATGGTCGCGCTTCTGGCTCATCACGCTCCCGCTGCTGACGCCCGTCCTGTTCTTCAACGCGGTTCTCGGGCTGATCGGTGGGTTCCAGGCATTCACGAGCGCGTTCGTGATCAGTGGCGGCACGGGCGGGCCGGCGGACGCGACGCTGCTGTATCAGGTGTACCTGTACCAGCGCGGGTTCGTGAACCTGAACATGGGTTACGCCTGCGCGATGGCCTGGGTCCTCCTGACCGTGATTGCAGTGTGTACGGGTGTGCTGTTCTGGTCTCAGAAGTTCTGGGTCTTCTATGGCGAGGATCGCTAGCCGATGACGGGCACACTGCAGCCGCGGCGATTCATGACCTATCTGTTCGTGTTCGGCCTGGCCTTCATCATGTTGTACCCGCTGCTGTGGATGGCCTCGGCGTCGGTGACCCCCGGTGGGCTCATCGGCTCGGCAGGGCTCGTTCCCCCGAGAGGAGTTTCGTTCGACAACTATTCAGAGGGCTGGAAAGGCATCGGCGGCGTCGGCTTCGGCCGCTTCTTCCTCAACTCGTTCCTCGTAAGCGGCCTGGCCGTCCTCGGCAACATGATCAGCTGCTCAATGGCCGCGTACGCGTTCGCCCGCATCGACTTCAAATGGCGTCGCGTCTGGTTTGCGATGGCCGTAGGCTCCATCCTCCTCCCAGCTCAGGTGCTGATCATCCCTCAGTACATCCTGTTCCGCAGTTTTGGTTGGATCAACACGTATTACCCGTTGATCGTGCCGAAGTTCCTTGCCCACGACGCCTTTTTCATCTTTTTGATGGTGCAGTTCATTCGCGGTATTCCGCGAGAGCTCGACCAGGCCGCTCGCATCGACGGTTGTGGCCACTTCGGCATTTACGCGCGAATCATTCTGCCATTGACCATGCCCGCGCTGGCCACGACGGCGGCATTTACATTCATCAATACCTGGAACGACTTCTTCGGGCCATTGATCTATCTGACACGGCCGATAATGTTCACCGTACCCATTGCTTTACGCGCGTTCATTGACGCGACAAGTGCTTCGTCTTTGGGACCGTTGTTCGCGATGTCGATCCTGTCGCTCCTACCAGTGCTCGGCTTCTTCCTGGCGTTCCAGCGCTTGCTGACGCAAGGCATCGTGAGTACAGGCTTCCGCTGATGCGCCTCGTCGTTGGCGGCGACCACGCTGGCTTTTCGCTCAAAGGACCGGTTGTCGAAGCGCTGCGTTCGTGGGGACACCAGGTGACCGACGTCGGCACGCACTCGCCCGAGCCTGTTGATTTTCCGGATATTGCGCGTGAGCTGTGCTCGAAGATCCAACGCGGCGAAGCCGAGCGTGGGGTGATGGTCTGCGGCACCGGCGTGGGCGCCGCGATCGCCGCAAACAAGCACGCCGGCATCCGTGCGGCGGTGTGTCACGACGTGTACTCGGCGCACCAGTGCGTCGAGCACGACGACGTGAACGTGCTGTGCCTCGGTGCGCAGATCGTTGGCGACCAGTTAGCGTTCGATCTGCTGCGTTCCTACCTGGCGGCGCGTTTCAGCACTTCCGAGGAATTTCGCAGGCGCGTCGCCAAGCTGGGCGAACTGGAAAGGGATTTTCAAGGGACATAGTCCCTTGAACCCTGCGGAGCGTCAATTCACGCGCATGCGGGGATCGAGCGCGTCACGCAGGCCATCCCCCAGCAGGTTGATCGACAGGACGGTCAGCATGATCGCCGCGCCAGGAAAGAAGGCGACCCACCAGGCGTGCTGCAGAAACTCGCGCCCCTCGGCCAGCATGTTGCCCCACTCGGGCGTGGGCGGCTTGATGCCCAGACCGAGAAAGCTCAGCGCCGACCCGGTGATGATCGCCGCCGCCATTCCCAACGTGGCGAGCACGACGAGTGGCGCCAGCACGTTCGGCAAGATGTGTCGCAGCATGATCGTCGGGCCGCGGCAGCCGATCACGCGCGCGGCAAGCACGAACTCGCGTTCTTTCAGACTCAGCACGCTGCCACGGGTGATGCGCACGTACTCGGGGATGGCTGAGATACCGACCGCGATCATGAGATTGGTCAAACTGCCGCCGAGTACGGCGATGATCGCCAGCGCCAGAAGAATGCCCGGGAAGGCCAACAGCAGATCGACAAACCGCATGCTGAGGGCGTCCACCACGCCACCGTAATAGCCCGCTATCAATCCGAGGCTGACCCCGCACAGGGCTCCGATCGCGACGGCGACGATGCCGATCGGGAGTGAGGCCTGACCCGCCCAGAGCACGCGCGACAGGATGTCGCGACCGAAGCGGTCGGTGCCCATCAGGTGCGCGAGTGAGGGGCCTGCCAGTGATAAACGCTGATTGGTCTTGATCGGGTCGTATGGGCTGAGCAGGGGCGCGAGCAACGCGGCGGCGACGATCACCACCAGCACCGTGCCGCCAAGTAGGGCGCTGCGATTGTGCAGCAGCCGCCACACCGTTTCCGCGCGATTGCCACGCCTCTTCACGGTGAGTGTGGCGGCCGGCTGAGCGCCCGCGCGAGCCAGACCAGCGACACTCATCGGTAGCGAATCCGCGGATCGAGCGCCGCGTAAGACACGTCCACAAGCAGATTGACCAGCACGTACGTCGTGGCCGCGAACATGACCGTCCCCTGCACCAGCGGAAAATCGCGATTGAGAATCGCGTCCACGGCGAGTCGTCCGATCCCCGGCCGAGAAAAGATCGTCTCGGTCACCACCGCCCCACCCAGCAACGCCCCCAACTGCAACCCGAGCATGGTCACGGCCGGAATGAGCGCATTCTTCAACGCGTGCCGCGTGAGCACGACCCGCGCGGCAAGGCCCTTCGCTCGAGCCGTTGTCACGTACTCCTGACTGAGGACTTCGAGCATGCTCGACCGGACCAGTCGTGCCAGCACTGCCGCCGAGCTCACGCCGAGCGCTGTCGCCGGCATGACCAGTCGCTCGAGTCCGCCCTGGCCCGTGGCGGGAAACCAGGCCAGCGTGAATGAGAACAGCAGAATCAAAAGCAGGCTGGAATAGAAGACCGGCGTCGAAATGCCGAGAATGGCCACGGCCATCACGGCGGTATCGATCCACGAGCCGTGCGTCACGGCGGCGACGACACCCAGAGTGATGCCCACGATGGCGGCGATGGACAGAGCGGCGAGGGTCAACTGCACGGTGCCGGGCAGGACTTCCAGGATGCTGTCCAGCACCGGGCGCTGGCTCCGCAGACCGAGGCCAAGGTCGCCGCGCAGCGCATGGCTGGCGTAATCCCAGTACTGGACGGCCAACGGCCGGTCGAGCCCGTACTGGTGCCGCAACTCGGCAGCACGTTCGGGCGTGAGTGGCTTGTCTCCCGCGAACACGGACACGGGGTCGCCGGGAATCAGGTGCAGCATCAAAAACGTGAGCACCGAGATGCCCAGCAAGACCGGCACGGCTTGCGCTAACCGCTGTGCCGCGTACCGCAGCATGCCGTGCCGTCAGCCCGCGCGCACGTCGTAGAGATAGATGTACGACGCCAGCGCGTCCAGCGTCTCGCCTGTGACGGCGGCGCGTTTGGCGTCATACGTGATCGTGTCTACCAGCGGCACCACCACCAGGTCCTTCAAGACCCGCTCCTGCACCTGCTTGTAGATGTCGGCGCGTCTGCCAGGGTCGGTAAGGCCCGCCGCCTGTTCGAGCATCTGGTCGACCTCCGGCACCTGGTACTTCGCCCGGTTGAACGCATTGACGTTCGCCGAGTGGAAGATGGTGCGCAGCACATCCGGGTCGCCGTAGGAAAACCACATGAAGCTGACGTCGTACTTGTTTTGATCGAACGCCTCGCGCGCCGCCGCGCGTTCCAGCGGCGTCACCTGCAAATCGATCCCGACGTCACGCAAGCTCGCCTGCACGGATTCGGCCATCGCCTGGTCGCGCGGCCGCGAGATGATCGGAAAGTTGATCGCGAGCGGCTGGCCACCTTTGCTCCGCAGCCCGTCCGAGCCGGGCTGCCAGCCCGCGCTGTCCAGGATCTGGCGGGCTCTGTCCGGGTCGAAGCTGAACAGCGACTCGGTGGCCGGGTCGTACCCGAACGTTGGTCGCATGAGCGGGCTCCACGCGACTTTGTTCAGACCCTGGAAGACCGATTGGTTGAGCCCTTCGCGATCTACGGCGTACTCCATCGCCTGACGAACTGCCGGATCGCTGATTGGGCCAGTGCTCGTCGTGTTCAACAGCAACACGAAGCCGGAGCCGGGCTGGCCTTTCTGAATAACAGCGAAATTGCCGTCGTTGCTGAGTGAGCTGTACTCCAGTGGGTCGAGATCGTCGATGATCTGCGTTTCACCCGTCTTCAGCGTTCCGGTACGCACTGAAGCATCCGGGATCACCTTGAATGTCACCTGGTCGAGATACGCTGCGCCGGTGTGCTGGAAGTAGGACGAACCCCAGTTGTAGTCGGGGTTTTTTCTCAGCGCGACGTGGTCCTTGGGGACCCATTCCTGGAAGATGAACGGCCCGGTGCCAACCGGATGTTGTGCGAAGCCCGCAAGGCCCATTTGTTGAACGGCGGTCGGCGAAACAATACCGAGGTAGCCGTTCAGGTTGGTTAGCAACGCGGCATAGGGCTGCTTCATGACGACTCTCACCGTGTAGTCGTCGACGACGTCGGTATGGTCGTATGGTCCAAGCTGGTCGTGAGATTGGCCGGCCTTGGTCGTGGGGTCAATCACGCGATCCAACGTGAATTTGACCGCCTCGGCATTGAACGGCGTGCCGTCGTGGAATCTCACACCCTGCTTGAGCTTGAACGTGTACTGCGTAGCGTCCGGCGAGATCTCCCACGAGTCGGCCAGGGCAGGCACAAACTGACCGGGCGTCGGCTCCCAGATCAGCGGCTCGCACACGTTCAGCGTGATCCGAATCGTCGAGTCGAAATTCGTGACCTGCGGATCCAGCGTGTCGTCGACGTCGAAGCTCAAGCCGTAGGACAGGCTGTTTCCGCCAGCCTGCCTGGCGACCGCGCTGGAGGCGACCGCTGGCAGATTTTGCGCAGCCGACAGGGCGATGCCGCCAACACTGATGGCCGCCAGCCGAAGAAGATCACGGCGACGCAAGAACATACGGCTTCCTTTCCCGCATAGCGCGGCTGATCAGTGATAGTGGCACCGACCCGAACGACAACAACTGGTCGTGGAAAGCGCGCAAGCTTGGCGGTCTCAGCTCGGCGCGCAACTGGCGGATACTGTTCCAGCCAATCAGGTACATGCACGCGGCGCCCGGGTGCAGGCTGTTCTTGACTGCTTCCGCGCGCGCCGCCTGTGCAGACATTCCGGCGCGCTGCTCGTAAAAGCGCGCCGCGTCGTCCAGCGTCATCGAATCCCGATGCAGCCGTACGTCAACAACGGCCCGCGCAGCCATGCGCCGATGGGCCGCGCGCTGAACGGCACGCTCCGACTCGGTCAGAAAGCCGGCCTCGTCAGCGAGGTCGGTCGCGTAGCAAGCCCAACCCTCGGCGATGCTGCCGCCGCACAACATCGCAATTCGCGAAGCGCAGTCCACGGCCGCGATCTGGCCAATCCGCGACTCCGCGCGCCTGGCATGCCAGTTCTGGAGATGGTGTCCGAGACTGCCGTGATGCACGACGTGATTGAGCTTCACGGTCGCCGTGTCGATCGGCCCTGGTGGGACGACGTACTCCACCACGTCCACCTGGTCGAACACGGCTGGCGCACGATACGGCAAGAAGTAGAAGTACGGCGCCGACTCCCGTAGCCAAGCGGGCTGCTCGACATAGTGAACCGGCCAGTCAGGGTACGTCAGCAGGTCCCGCCGCTCGGCCAGTTCGACCGAGTCGCGCCATAGATCCTCGAAGCCGCGCAGGCCGCCCTCAAAAACGTCCGACCGCGCCACGACGCTGCTCGAGTCCCGGGCAAGGCATTCGAGCGCAAGCTGTTCCAGCTCCTCCGCACTGAATTCGAAGAAGTGCGCCCGCTTCAACAACAGATCGAAGGCCTCGGCACCGCACGCGTATACCTCGGTCGAGCGCGGCAACAGCTCGGTCTCGATGAACGCATCGAAGCGCTCAAAGGCGGCCCACGCCTCCTCGGCCGCACGCAACAGCGCATGATCGTCGACGAGCTGCGGCAGCCCGCGCTCTAGAAGCAGCCGCGCACCGGCGCACTCACGCCGAGCGCGTTCGCACCACGCGCGTGGCGCATCGTGCAAGATGCGCTCAGCATCCCTGAAGAAACTCGGTACAGCACGCAGCCGTTCGAACGCCGAGCCCAACCGAGCCTCCAGAGACGCGAACGGCCGCACAAGCAAGCTCAGCAGCCCGAACACCGCCTCGCCCGTGTACAGCGACGGATTGCCCCACCCGTATTGCGCCGATGTTGCTTCCCACGCGGCGATCTCGAGGTAGCCGCGCGCCAGCTCTGCGTCGAGCCC
>JAFAPL010000886.1 GCA_019247135.1 Chloroflexota bacterium
CGCGGAACATCGCCTTGAGGCCAACGTCCATGGCGCGGTCCCACGACTCCTCAGGGACGCGGGTCGCGTCGGGTCTGCCACCAACACCAACGCCGCCGAACGCGTTGTTCACCAGGATGTGGAGTGTTTGGAACCGAGCGACCGCCGCTTCGACCATGTGGCGGACGCCATCCTCCGTCCCGACATCCGACTGAAGTGCTTCCGCCTGACCGCCCGCGGAGCGGATGCGCTCGACGTTCGATCGCGCCGCCTCGCCGTCGACATCCACGACGAGCACGCGCGCACCTTCCTC
This sequence comes from Chloroflexota bacterium, assembly GCA_019247135.1. Next base: position 293 of record JAFAPL010000886.1, read on the forward strand.
CGCCAGACGGCGCGCCGTGGCGCCGCCGATGCCCATTCCACCGCCGGTCACGATGGCCACGCGGTCTCTCAGACGCTGCATATCAGTCATCAACGAAACAGGATGCACACGGGCGCGCCGACCTGTGTCACCTGCCCCGTTGGCACGAGCTCGCCCGTAGCTGCGGTGATCTCGAACTGGACGATCGTGCCGCTGTTCTGGTTGGCGGCGTACAGCCACTTGCCAGTTGGATCGATGGCGAAGGTGCGCGGAGTCTTGCCTTGCGTCGAGACGTGGCCGCGCGCCTCTATGTGGCCGGTCGAGGCATCGATGGCGAAGCAGGCGATGCTGTCGTCTCCGCGATTCGAGACGTACACATACCGGCCGGCCGGTTCGACCAGCACCTGTGCCGTCGAGACTCGGTCGCGGCTCGCGCCGGCGGGCAAGGTCGAGAGCGACTGAAGCTCGCGCATCTGGCCGGTGCTCGCGTCATAACTGAGCACGTTCAACGTCATGTCCGCTTCGCCGTTCACATACACGTAGCGTCCGTTATTGAGAAAGCTGAGATGGCGCGGCGCGGCACCGGAGTGCACCTGGCCGAAGGGCGGATCATTGGGCTCGAGCACCCCGCGCTGGGTATTCAGTCGGTACAGCACGACGTGGTCGATGCCTTTATCGTTGACCAGCACGCGGCGTTTTTCGGGATCGAAGGTAACGAAGTGGGCGTGTGGGCCCTGTTGGGTCGGGCCCGGACCGGAGCCGTGGTGCTGGCGAAGGTCGCTGCGCTCCTTCAGCCGGCCGTTCTCCTCGATTGGAAAAACGGCCACACTACCGTGCTCGTGATTGGCGACGAGCAGCCAGCGGCCAGTCGAATCCGTGGTGAGGTGACAGGGCTCGCCGCCACCGGTCTTCTGTCGGTTCAGGGGCGTGAGCGCGCCGCTGTGCTGGTCGATGGCGAACGAGGCGGCCTCACCGCCATCCAGCCCAAAACCTTCGCTCACCGCGAACAGATACCGACCCGTTGGATCAAACGCGAGGAAGCTGGGGTCCATCTCGGGCGTGACCGAGCGCTGGCTGAGCTTGCCCGTGGCCGGGTCGAAATCGAACACGTAGATGCCTTCAGACCTGTTCGAGCGCGTGTACGTACCGACGTACACCAGGTTGTTCAAGGATCCAGGCGGCGCCATGTGCGTCCAAGGGTAGCCGCTCGTCACGCGTGCACGTCCGGTCTAGCGTCTGCCGTCTTGCGCGGCGACGGGCAGCATCCGCGCCAGTACACTCCCTGGCGATGACACGTGTCGATCTGGACGTCGCGGCAGTCGAATTTCTGGACTTGCCGGGCTTTCGCATGGCGTATCGCCAGTGGGGCCCAGCCGATTCCGACACAGCAACCGTGCTCGTGCATGGCATCACCAGCTCGTCCCTGAGCTGGATTCGCGTCGCACCCGATCTGGCCCACGACGGCGCGCGTGTGATCGCGGTCGATCTGAAAGGCCACGGCGACTCAGGTCGCCCAGCGACTGGCTACCGGCTCGAAAATCAGGCCGACGACGTCATCGCTCTGTGCCGGCACCTCGGCCTCCGCTCGATCCTCTTGATCGGCCACTCGTGGGGCGGTGTCATCAGTCTGATCATCGGCGCGCGCAACGTGCTGCCGATCCACCACCTGGTGCTGGAGGATCCGGCCATCAACGTACGGGGTGGTGACCCGGAGCAAGGCCGTCAGGCTATGGAGATGTACACGAGCTCGGTCGGACTCAGCCGTGAGGACGCGGAGGCGCGTGTGCGCGCGAACGTCGCACCCGGCTGGACCGAACAGGACATCCTGGGCAAGATCGACGCGTCGGTCAAAGGGAGCCCGGAGTCGGTGCGCGCCGTCTTTTCCGAGAATGGCGGATGGGACGAGACGAGTCGCCTGGCCGAGCTACAGATGCCGACGATGCTGATTCGCGCGGAGGTCGCGAACGGTGGGATCGTCAACGAGGCCACGGTCGCCGCGGCCGAGCGCAATCCGCAGGTCAAGGTTGTCACCGTGCCCGGCGCGGACCACAACATCCACCGCGGCCAGTACGACGCGTTCATGCGCAGCCTGCGCGACTTTTGCCCGGTCAAGCGGTAACGGCGTACCGCAACAGGACGTTGCCGTTCTTGAAGGTACGGCTTTCGAGCAGATTGAGCTTGAGCTGGCCGTCGATGCCCTGAAACAACGGCGTGCCACGTTCCAGCACGATCGGACTGAGCAAGAGGCGGTGTTCGTCCACCAGGCCGAGCTTCGTTAGGGAGCCCAGAAGATTCGCGCTGCCAAAAACGGCGACGTCTTTGTCCGACTCCTTCTTCAAGCGCGTGATCTCATCAGCCAGGTTGTTGGCAATCACGCGCGTGTTGCTCCAGTCGGCCCGCTCGAGGGTGCTGGACACCACGATTTTCGGCATAGCATTCATCATGCGCGCGATCTGCGGGTCGTCCTGGATGCCTTCCGGTGACGGCCAGTACGCGGCCATGCCCTCGTAGGTGGTGCGGCCGAAAATCAGGGCACCGATGGTCTCCAATTGGGCGATGGCGAAGTCGTTGAACTCCTGGTCGACGGTGTGCCACTCGATGCTCCATGGCGTCGGGCCTTCGAACAGACCGTTGAGCGTGATCATGTTGAACGAATAGAGTTTAGCCATGCGGTTATTTAGCCATATGGTGTAGTAGGGGTGCAAGGGGCGCCGGCTTCAGGCGGTCAGCACGCCAATCTCCAGCCTGTACGCCCGTCGCTGGCCCACTTCGAGGAACTGCAGCGTGCCCCGCGTCCGATCATCCGCCCGTCCACGCCCAAAGCAGTTCGCCGGCTCGATGCCTGCCACGTATGTACCGTGTCCGAGCTGTTTCCACTGCCACAAGAACGGCAACTGCTCAGGACGCTGCTTGACGTACAGCCCCAGGCCCAGGCGGCGGTTCAGCAAGGTGGTCTGCGCCCAACCGTCCGCATCAGGTCGCGGTCGATGCACCATGACCGTCGCGCTCCAGTTCGCTTGTGGTGGACCGTATCGCGGCCAATCAGACCGCGCATACGCGAACTCCTCCGTCATGGGTTCGATCTGATCCGCGGAAGAGATCAGCTCACTCCCATCGTCCAGGATGGGGAAGCCAGCATTGACGTGGTACGCCAGCATATGCGGCACGCTGGCGTGGCCCAGGTTCTCGACCGTGTCGTCGATGAAGAGCCGACTCTCACCCAGTCGCGCCCACACGCGCCGCGTCAGTCGGACGTCTTCGCCGAAGACGACCGTTTCGCGCGTGCGTCCCTGAGCCCACATCACGTACTCGTCTTCGGACTGCCACTCTCCGTCCACGTGGACGTTGCGCGCCGGCAGGTACGACGCTCGGCCGTGTAACGGCAAGGCCTGGCCCTCGTCGGTCGACGGCCATCCGGCCGTGGTGAGACCGCACGTGACCATCAGCCCGCCCGGAAAACCGCGCAGCCAGCCTTCACCTTCCGGCTCGTAGAACGCCGACCCCACCTCGCCCGTCGCGGATCGCCAGCACAGCGGCATGCCACGGTACTCGGCGAAGCCCAGGTCCATGCCGCGACCAGGCAGCACCGTGAACCCAAAGCCAGTGCCGGTGCGAAGTTCGGCAACTGTGACGCCGGCCTCTGGTCCCTCGGCAAACGCGAGCAGGCGCGCACCGCCAACTTGACTGACGTCGCCGATGTGCTCCAGAAGCTGCGTTCGAGTCCAGCGGCGTCCGAAGAGCTCGACCATGCGGCGCAGGGTATCGGGCAACGGTCGCCCGGACGCGCATACTCTTGTTTGAGATGAGAGCGCGTGCAGGCTCCAGCAGCACGGACACCGCTGGCCGTGGCGGTGCTTCCTCGAGAGGACATACCGGTGGCAGCAGCTTCTGAACCGACGGGAGACCTTCACCCGGCCCCCGACACCGAGCTGGATCTCGCGCGTACGTTCGCGTTCGGTGTCACCGGCGGACTGCGCTCGATGATGCCCTTCGCCCTGCTTTCAGGTCAGCTCGAACGCGAAGGGGCAGACATCGCCGACGGCGGCTGGGCGCTCGATGCACTGGCCTCACCGTGGGCGGTGGTTGCGCTCTCGGCCATGGCGGTGGGCGAGGTCATCGCCGACAAGCTGCCAAATACTCCGAGTCGACTGGCGCCTCCCGCTCTGGCCGGCCGAGTCATCATCGGAGGTACGGCGTGTGCCGTTGCCAGCCTGGCTCAGGGGCGCCGCTCTGATATCGGTGCTCTGGTCGGCTCGGTGGGCGTGATCGCCGGCTCGGTCCTGGGCTACGCCTGGCGCACACAGGTGCCACTGCCGTTGCCGGCGCTGCCGCGGGCGCTGGCCGAGGACGGGTTGGCGGTCATGCTCGGCCGCTGGGCGCTTCAGCACTGAGGCGCGCCGCCAACGCCGCTCGCGCGGCATCGATCGGCAGCGCCGGAACTCCGAACATATCGGCGGCTACCGCTCGATACTCGGACGCATCTGCCAACTGGCGCACCATCTTGCCGTCGCGCGTGAATTGACGCAGCTCCGCGTCGCGCAGTGACCAGACGTGGTCATCGGTACACCGTACGAGCACCAGGTTGTCGACGACCCAACTCCGGCCGATCGTATGGTGCAGCTGATACGCCGTTTCCTGGGTGCGTTCATCAGCGTGCGTGAGCGTGTACTCCGCAAATGGTTGCCAGTTCCCGTCGATAAAGCGATCCTGCCACGTGACAGTTGCGGCGGTCGGCCGAAACCGATACGCCAATCCAGCACGCCGGATTTCCACGGTCTGCTCGAGCGGAATCGGCTCGCTGAATGGCGCTCCATTGCCGGCGTCCACGAGGTAGTGACGTCCATCGAGCTCGACCAGGTTCGCCTGGTGCGAGCCGGGAAAACCGATCCGCGCGAGCACCGGAAAAGTCGAATAGCCAAGTGCTCGGAGCAGCCTGTCGAGCATGAGCGTGACCTCGAAGCACACGCCGCCGCCGCGCCGGGCGATCCACGTCTCCAGAATCTGCTCCGAGTCGAGTGGCGGTACCGGTCCATGTGGAGTCTCGGACCGTCGCAAGATGGAGGAGATGCTCTCGAACGGAACTTTCTCAACGTGGGCTCGCGTGATCTCGGTCAACGCGGCGAGGCTCGGCTCCCGTCGCTCGAGGTGGAGCAGGCCCAGATAGCGTGCGGCCCAGTCGTGCATGTCAGCCGGCGTCAACGCGGCAACCCGCTACAGCGTGATCGGTTCCGATACGGCTTCACTGCAGGAGTCGCAGCCGGCGCGACTGGTCGTCGAGCATGTGATGCGAGCCTGCGTGGAGCGGTGAGTGTGGGTGTACCGAACAGCAACAAGCACACCAGTACGACCACTACGAGGTTCTGGCGCGGCGTCACGGTCGATATCTGAAGTCCGGCTCGATGATGCGGACTGGCATTGGACGTTGGGCGGTGTAGCGGAAGCGCTTTCGAGCGCGCCACAGAGCGGCCCGAGGCAGTGCTACCCCGATGACCCACAGGGCGCAGCCGCCGCCGACGCCAGCAACCCCGTCGAATATGTAGCCAATGCCACCCAGGAGAGGCAGCAGCAACGCCGCGAGCACCAGTTGGGAGACGTGCAAGCGTCCACCGATGCGCGGCAGGATCACCAGGTTGAACCAGGCGACGACCGCCAGGACGGCCAGCGCCATGCCGATCCAGAACAGCGCGCTCAGCAACAGCATGAGCGTGATCAGGGCAAGGACTCCCCACAACGCCGCGCGCCAGCCTGACAACCGCATGATCTTGCAGAGTATGGCGCTCGGCTCGCGAGAGTGTGGCCATTCCAGCGCGCCTGGCGGCTGGTGCGAGCGGTAGACTCCTGCCGAGCGGGGTGGTGGTCGTGGCGTGGTGGCCTGCATGGGGCGAAGGCCTGCTCCTGGC
>JAFAPL010000027.1 GCA_019247135.1 Chloroflexota bacterium
GACGATCTGGCGCTGATGCATGGAATCGCCCACGTCGCGTTCAGTCAGCCCGGGACGGCGCTCGGCTCAGCCGGCGTCGATGACGCTCGGAAGGCCGCGCCGCGAGATCCCGCGGCGCTGCGCTTCTGGCAGGAACGGCTGCAGGCGCAGCGGACGGTCATGGCCGTGGCCTTCATCGACGGCCAGCCGGTCGGTATCGGCAGCCATCAGCCGGTCGGGTCGGTCACGGAGGTGGTGGGCGTCGCAGTCTTACCTGCCTTCCGCCGTCGAGGTGTCGCCGCGGGGCTGACCAGTCGCCTGGTGAGTGATGCGCTCGACCGGGACATGCGAATTATCTTCCTGTCCGCCGGCGACGCGACGATCGGACGCGTGTATGAGCGTGCCGGCTTTCACCGCATCGCGAGCGCCTGCACCGCCGAGCCGGCCCCTTCTACGACAGGCGTTGCGCCTGGCGCGGACACGCTCTGACTCATCTCAAACGCGCACGATCTGGCGGATTACACTGGCAGGATGGAATTGCCGGGACAGCGCATGGCTGACGCGCCGAGGCAATCGATGCTCATGACGCGACGCGCAATGGTCCAGCGGGTCGCCGTGGGCACGATCGGCTTGTTGGCGGCTGCTTGCACGCAGGCGCCCGCGGCACCTTCTGCGACAGCGCCTTCTGCTCCATCGGGTGCCTCCGCACAGACCACGACTGCCCCCGCCGCGCTGAGCGGCGCCAGCATTCGTTTCGGCGCGCTGGCCAACTACAAGGGCGACGCCCTCGAAAAGACTTTTCCTGACTTCGAGTCGGCAACGGGCATCAAAGTCCAGATCGACAAGTTGCCCAACGCGAACCTCGCCGACAAACTGACCGTGTCGTTCGCGAGCGGCAGCCCTGATTACGACGTGTCGATGATGGACGAGACGTGGATCGCCGGGCTCGCGCCGTATTTGACCAACGTCGACGACCTGATCGGCCGCGACGGCATCGACCTCAAGCAGTACGTGCCGAACGGCATCTCGGCTGGCGTCTACAACGGCACGCGCGTGGCGATGCCGCTCGATCCAAACGTGATGATGCTCTGGTTGCGCAAAGACCTGCTCGCGGCCAAGAACATCCCGACGCCGCAAACATTCGACGACGTTATAGCGGCGGCCGAGAAGTTGAACGACCCTGCGAATGGCGTTGCCGGCATCTCGGTCTCCGGCGGGCAGGACGGCCAGGTGTCCGCGCTGGTCGAATTTCTGCTGTGGAATGCCGGAGGCGAGATCATCACCGCCGATAAAAAGTTCGGCTTCGATAGTCCGGCGGGTATCCAGGCGCTGCAGACGTACCAACGCATCATCAAGTCGGCTCCACCCGGCGTGCTCGCCTACACGTATGCCGAACAGATCGACGCCTTCTACACGGGCAAGGCGGCGATGGTGTTCTACTGGGCATCGATCGGGCCAGATGCCACCAATCCGCAGAAGTCGAGCGTGGCCTCGAATGTCGGCTGGGCGTCCGTCCCCAACGCACAGCGTGGAGTGTGGAACCTGGGCATCTCGAAGGACAGCAAGAACAAGGACGCTGCGTGGGAATGGGTCAAATGGATCACAGGCCCAACGGGCAGCGCGGAATTCACCCACAACGGAGGTGGCCATTCACCTCGGTTCGACGTGATCAACAGCCCTGATTTCCAGCAGCGGTACCCATGGGCACAGGATTTTCTCAAGGCGCTGAGCGGTGCACGGTCGCGGCCGCAGATCCCGAGCTGGAATGGCATCGACACAGCAATCATGAACATGACGACGTCGGTGCTTTCGGGCCAGAAGCAACCGGAGGAGGCGATCAAGACGGCGGAGGAGCAGGTCTCCTCGTATCTTTCTTGATGAGTTTTGCGGAATACATGAGCGCGTTGCGCAAAAATCCGCGGTAGCGGAAGCACCGGCGAAAGCACGCTTGACCACTCGTGCTGTAGTCACCCCGAGCGTCGGCTCCATCAGGTTTTCCGAGCGCATCGGGAGCCTGGTCCCGTTCTACTACTGGGCGGTGTTACCAGCGCTGATCGCGACGGTAGCGGTTGTGGTTCTGCCGCTCGTCTACTCGTTCGGGATGAGCTTCTGGCACTACATCCTCACCGATCCGGCCAACATCCGTTTCGCCGGGTTGGCCAACTACCAGCACGCATTCACGGATCCAACGTTTCGCAACTCGCTGGGCACCACACTCATCTACGGCCTGGGCACCGTCATCGTCGAGCTGGTACTGGGGATGCTGTTCGCCGTCGTGGTCAACAGTCTCACGTTCGGTCAGGGGTTGATCAGGACCGCCATGCTGGTGCCGGTGTTCATGACGCCAGCCGTGGTCGCCTTCATGTGGCGCTTCATGCTGCATCCGGACCTCGGGATCATCAACTATTTCCTCGGCCTGGCAGGACTTGGGCATCCGGTCTGGCTCGGGGATCCCAGGCTGGCGCTCCCATCCGTCATGGGTGTGGAGATCTGGCGCAACACTCCGTTCATGTTCCTGGTTTTCCTGGCTGGCATGCAGTCGCTACCAACGGAGTTGTTCGAAGCAGCAGCCGTCGACGGCGCATCGTTTCGACAGCAATTTCGACACGTGACGATCCCGCTGCTCATGCCGCTGATCCTGGTGGCGGTGATCATTCGTGGCATGGACGCGCTGCGGGAGTTCGACACGATTTTCATCATGACCGGCGGGGGGCCGGGCAACGCGACGGAGACGATCGCTATCTCCACGTACCGCTACAGCTTCCGCAATTACGACATGGGGCTCGGATCGGCGGTCTCGTACGTCATCTTCGCGATCGTGTTTCTGTTCGGTCTTTATTTTGTGCGGCGCATGAATCGGATTCGGGTGGATTGAGCCATGCGTATGGGCATGCATCCAGTGTTGCAGCGGGTGGTGGTGTTGTTCCTGCTGCTGTGGGCGCTGGGACCGGTCGCGTGGATGCTGCTAACGAGCATCAAGCCAGATACGCTGGTGGCTGCCTCGCCACCGGTCTGGGTATTCGAACCCACGCTGAGCAATTACGTGACGCTGCTTGGCTCGACAGACTTTCAGCGATATCTGACCAACACGCTCATCGTCGCGACCATCACGAGCGCGCTGGCGGCGACGCTCGGGTTCTTGTCGGCGTACGCGTTTACACGCTTTCGTTTCCGCGGCGCAACATCGCTTCCGTTGTTCTATCTCGTGGTGCGGATGGTTCCGCGGATCACGCTCGTGCTACCGCTGTACGTGATCTTCACGCAGATGCACCTTCTCAATACACGAGCGGCGTTGATCGTTGCGTACACCACGTTCGCACTCCCATTCGGCATCTGGATGATGATTGGATTTCTCAAGGAGCTGCCGATCGACCTGGAGGAGGCGGCGGCGGTGGACGGATGCAACCGCTGGCAAGTGCTGCAGAAGGTTGTGGTTCCGCTGGCGTCTCCAGGTATTGCGGTGACCGCGATCTTCGCATTCCTGCTCGGGTGGAACGAATTCTTGTTCTCGCTGATCCTGGCTGGCCCGGACAGTCGGACATTGCCGGTATTGATCGCTAGCTTCGATACCGATCGAGGCGTGTTGTGGGGTCAATTCAGCGCTGCCGCCGTATCGATCATGCTGCCGGTCGCGGCCGTGGCGCTGTTGCTGCAGCGACGGATCGTGAGCGGTCTGACGATGGGAGCGGTGAAAGGCTGATCGGCCGAGCATGTCAGTCGCTCGTTCCCAGGCGAGTACGGGGTATACTTGTTGCGCACCGCGCGACTCGAGCACGCCCCCGTTGCGGAGCAACCGAAAAGGTATGAGTCTGCCGACCGCACGCGGATTGCCTCAGCCGCGCCCTGCTGATGGGTGGGCATGTGCCCGCGCTCACGCCCACTGGCCGCCTGCTCACGGGTGTGGCGGCCGGGTTTCGGGAGGCGCATGGAGCGTCTGACGACTGGCGTGCCCGGGCTGGATCTCGTGCTCGGGGGCGGGCTGCCCGCCACGTCGGTGATCTTCGTTGGCGGTCCGCCTGGCGCGGGCAAGACAGTCCTGTCCGAGCAGATTGCCTTCCATCGCGCGGCGCAGGGCCAGAACACCCTGATCCTGACGACGCTCTCGGAACCTCACGACAAACTGATCCGCCATGCCGAGGGCTTCGCATGGTTCGATCCCGCCCGGCTGGGCCGGGAGATCCAGTTCCTGAGCCTGTATCAGGCGCTCCAGGACGGCGGAACCAGAGAAGCGCTGGAGACGATCCTCCGGACCTGCCGAGAACAGCACACCGAGCTGCTCGTGCTCGACGCATTCCGTGGCATGCGGGAGCTGGTCGGTGACGAGCTCGAGTTGCGGCGCTTCGTCTTCGAGCTGGGCGGACAGCTCGCAACGTTGGGCGTCACGGCGCTGGTTACGGGCGAGTACGCGCGCGAGGACGTCGAGCGCTACGTCGAGTTCACCGTTGCCGACGGCATCCTCCACCTCAGTCACCGTCTGGTCGCACATCGCGAGAGTCGCATGTTCGAGGTGGTCAAGATGCGCGGCACCGAGTTCCTGGGTGGGCTGCACACGCTCCATATCACCGGAGAGGGTGTCGCGGTCTACCCCCGCCACTCGGCTCTTGCCCGTCGCACAGACTACGCAATGGCAACACACCGGCTGTCCACCGGCGTTCCGGCGCTGGATGCGATGATGGGCGGCGGCCTGGTCGGGCACAGCCTGAACCTGTTGGTTGGCACACCCGGCGTCGGCAAGACGCTGCTGGGTTTGCACTTCCTGGCCGAGGGAGCACGGCGGGGTGAGCGCGGCGTCATGATGAGCATGGACGAGAGTGGCGCGCACCTGGAGCAGAAAGCGCACTGGTCCGGCCTCGTCAGGGGCGAGGAACCATTCTTCGATGGCGAGCGGCTGCGAATGCTGTGGGAACCCGCCGTGGAGACCGAGCCTGACGTTGTGGCGGCGCATCTACGCGAGGCGACCGACGGGCGCGGCGTGCGCCGGATCGTGCTCGATGCGATGGCGAACCTGGAGGGAGCGCTGGATCCGTTGCGGCTGAACGACTATGTCATCTCGCTGACCAACTACTTCCGCGGCCACGAGGTGACGGTGCTCATCATCAACGATGTGGCCGAGTTGGGCGGCGCTCCGGTCAGCGTCGGCGGATTCACCTACTCGGCTACCGCCGACAACATGCTGCTGATGCGTCAGGTCGAGATCGAGAACCGTCTCGAGCTGCTCCTGTCGGTAGTCAAGATGCGCGACAGCGCGTTCGACCCGGATGTTCGGCGTTACACGATCGAGCGGGGCGCGATTCGGCTGGGCGAGCGACTGGGGTCCTCGGATGGGGCGCTCTCGGGAACGTCCCGACTGCGGACGATGACCACCGGGGAGCCCGGATCGGCCGCTCACTGAGTGCCTGACGCGAGTAAACACCCGACGCATGTTCTGACGCGTCGTCAGCGCGAGATCGCGGCGCTGGTCGCACGCGGCTACACGAATGGACAGCTCGCCGACGAGCTGGTGCTGACCAGCGGCAGTGTCGCCAACCACATCCAGCACATGCTGCAACGACTGCAAGTGGACTCGCGGGCGCAGATCGCGGCGTGGGCGGTCGAGCATGGGCTCACCACGACCCAGGACCGCCTGCTCACCACGCTGGAGCGGATGCTGGAGATCGAGGTCACCAGCCTGCCGGGTGCGCTCGAGGCGGTGGCGGCATTGCTGGCCGAGGCGGTAGCCGCGGACCGGGTGCTCGTGTTCCTGCATGATCCAGCCGCGGAGGCCCTGGTGGCGGCCGGAGGCAGCCAGACGCAAAGTCCGCAGCCGACTGGCGAGCCGGACCGGGTCCCGCTGCCTGAGGGTGGCCCCATTGTGGCGACCTTCAACACGGGTCTCGCGTGCTCGACCGCGCTGAGCGGACAGGACGGCGAGGCGTCGACGCTCGCGCGTGACCTCGGCGCTCGCTCGGCGCTGTGTGTGCCGCTGCATGTCGGCGACGCTCGACGTGGCGTCCTGGTCGCCACCTCGAGTACGCCAGACGTCTTCTCGGAGCGTGACCTGCGGTTTCTGCTTGCCGTCGGGCAATGGGTCGGAAGTGTGGCGCAGCGTGCGGAGCTGGTCGAGCAGGCGACGGCCTCGGCCGTCGAGGCAGCCCGCGCGGCCGCGACCCAGGACCTGGTCACGACGCTGGCCGACGACCTGCGGCGGCGCACGGAGCCCCTGGCGCGGCACGTCGAGCGGGCGAGCGGGCGGGCTGGACAGGTCGGGCTGGCCCGGGACCTCGGAGCGGCGCAGGAGATCAGACGCCGCGTGCGCGACCTTCGCCGCCTCGTCGACGACCTGCTGGACGTCGTCCACCTCGAGCAGGGAGTGTTCGAGCTTCACCTCGAGCCGGTCGACCTCGCGAGGCTGGCTCGAGAGGCCACGGCGCCATTCCGTTCGACGGCCCGAGATGTTCGGGTCCGCGCATCCGACAAGACGGAGGTGGTGGCCGACTGGGCCCGCTTGCGACAGGCGCTGGAGCACATGCTCGCCGAAGCGACGCGGTACCTGCCGGAGGGCACGCCCCTGATCGTCGAAGTCTACGCTGAGCGAGGGCCGAACGGAGCGTGGGAAGTCCTCAGCGTACGCGGTGGCACTGAGCGGGGCAGCCCGCCGGGATCGTCTGCTCCGCCCGCGCCTGTCACCGCCAGCGGCCCCTCATCCGGGCTGGGGATGGGTCTGCGTCTCGCCAGCCGCATCGCCGCCGCGCACGGCGGCGTACTCAGCGTGGAGGTTGCCGAGGAGGGATGCATACGCGTCAGCCTCGCGCTGCCCGCACCGGGTCCCGTCAAGCTGCCGAGCCACACGTGAGCCGACATATGGCCCTAACAATGTCTCCGCAACGGCGAAGAAGATTATGTTCTGCACGTGTCTGGCGGGCGGTAGCAGCCCTACGCTGACTGATACATGCAGCGTATCAACGTCCCGGCTCGGCTGACGGGCGAACAGAATGTGCGCCCGAGCTATGCGAGAGCCGCGCCAGTCACTCACGTCGTGGCGGCGCCGGCCAGCGGAGGAGCGGGAGGCCCATTCAAGCTGGCGGACCTGCTTCAGGTTGTCAGCCGCGCAACTGCCTCGAGGCAAGGAGCCAGGATGTGACAGTGCTTGCGAAGTCAGAGGGTGGATTGAAGCTGACGAGCGTAGCCGGGCGCGGGCTGCTGGCGGGTCTCCTGGGCGTCGCGGTGATGACCGGCGCCGAGAAGGTGGAGCAGCTGATCACCGGCCGCCCCAGCTCGTTCGTCCCGGCTCATACGCTGGAGCGACTGCTGCGACTGCCGCGCAAACCCGACCAGGAACGCGTGCTGTTGAACTGGGCCATGCACTGGGGTCAAGGCGTGCTGCTGGGTCCAGTGCGCGCCCTGATGGCCCACCGTGGCGTGCGCGGGCCGATCGGCTCGTTCGTGCTCCTGAACCTGCGGCTGGTGAACGACCAGACGCTGGAGAATGCGACCGGTGTGGGCACACCGCCGTGGACCTGGCCCGCCGACGAGCAGGTGATCGATCTGCTGCACAAGGCGGTTTACGCGTTCACGACGGGATTCGTCGCCGACTGGCTGGTGTCCAGCCAGGCTGGCACGCCGAGACGCCGCCGACCCTGGGTGCTGCGTTGATGCGCGAGGCACCCCGCAGCGCGGCCGCGGCGACCGAGGGACCGCACCTCGCGAGTACTCCCCGTCGGCGAAACATTCTCTTGCTCGTGATCTTCGTGCCATTGATCGGCGTCGTATTCGCCTGGCTGAACCGAGATTGGCCGAGCTGGGCGCGTGTGATCGCGACTGCCTGGACGATCATCGTCGTGCTTGCCGCCGTCGGATTGGGCACCGACCTGTTCGGGCCACGCAACCAGAACACCACGTCGCGATCCGCGCAGCTCATTGTCCTGTAGCGCTGGCATGTCGCCTGCTACCGACGCTCCAGCCCAGCGCCAGTCCGCTGGCGGCAGGAGGAACACGTGACAGTCGAGAACACGCAAGCCAACCCGACGGCGGCGCACCCGAAACCTCCCTTCCCCGAGCAACAGCAAGCCCACCCAGGGTCCGAAGCGGCCATGCAGCCGCGACCAGACTATGGCGAGCAGTCCTACCGCGGCAGCGCGCGGTTGACCGGCAAGAAGGCGCTGATCACTGGGGGCGACAGCGGCATCGGCCGGGCGGTCGCCCTGGCGTTTGCGCGCGAAGGCGCCGACGTAGTGATCTCCTATCTCGACGAGGAGCAAGACGCCCAGGAGACGGCTCAGGCCGTGCGCGAGGCGGGCCGTACGTGCATCACCGTGGCGGGCGACATCTCACGTCAGGAGCACTGCCAGCAAATCGTCCAGCGTGCAGTGAACGAGCTTGGCGGGCTGGACGTACTGGTCAACAATGCCGCCTATCAGATGACGCATGAGGGCATCGACGACCTCAGCGCCGAAGAGTGGGACCACACCTTTCGGACCAACATCTACGCCATGTTCTGGCTGTGCAAGGCTGCGCTGCCCACGCTGCGCGAGGGTGGCACGATCATCAACACGGCCTCGATCGAGGCGTACCAGCCGAAGCCGTCATTGCTGGCCTACGCGACCACGAAGGGTGCGATCGTCACGTTCACCAAGGCTCTGGCGGCCGACGCGATCAAGCGTGGCGTGCGTGTGAACGCGGTGGCGCCCGGGCCGATCTGGACGCCGCTGATCCCCAGCACGATGCCGGCCGAGGAGGTCAAGCAGTTCGGTCAGAGCACGCCAATGGGTCGGGCCGGTCAGCCGGCGGAGCTGGCGCCGATCTACGTGTTCCTGGCCGCGCCAGAATCCAGCTACATCACCGGCGAGGTGATCGGCGCCACTGGCGGGCGCCCGCTTGCCTGAGCCCGAGGAGGACGCACTGTAACCCCCCATCAAGCGGCCAGCCACTCGATCAGCAACTGATTGACCCGTGCTGGTTCCTCCTGATGAGAAAAGTGTCCCGCCTCGGGCAGGTGCACCAGTCGGCCCGCGGGCGCCCAGCGCAAGAAGTCGCGAGTAAGCCTCACGTCGATGTACGGATCCTGGTCACCCCAGATCAGCAAGGTTGGGACGCTGACGGGCTGCTCCAGGCGGCGCAGGTCCGCCGGCCGCAAGCGCACCAGGGCACGGTAGTAATTCAGTCCGCTGGTCAACGCACCTGGGCGGGTCATCTCGGTCCGCACGTAGGCGATGTCCTGCGGTCGGACGCCCCGCGGGTTGCGTTGGCGCGCCGGAGCCAGCGACTGATCGACAAAACGGAAATTGCCCAGGCGGAGCAGGAGCTCGGGCAGGCGTGGGACTTGAAAGAAGAAGATGTACCAGCTCCTGAGCAGTTGTCGGGGAATGCGCCAGGCACGCCGCAGCGCATAGCCGGGCGGGCAGTTCGCGATGGCCAGTCGACGCGTGGTGTGGGGGTACAGGCTGCCGACTGACCACGCGATGGTCCCGCCCCAGTCATGGCCGATGACCGCGGCCGCCCGCTCTCCGTGATTCAGCTGCGCTACACAGCCGACCACGTCCGCCGCCAGCGTGGTGAGCGTGTAGGCCGAAACGCCGGCGGGCTTCTCCGACCGGCCGAAGCCGCGCAGATCGACAGCGACGACGCGCAGGCCGCGCTCGGCGAGCGGGTCGATCTGGAGACGCCATGAGTACCAGCACTCGGGGAAGCCGTGCAGCAGCAGGACGAGCTCACCGTCGGGATCGCCAGCCTCGACGTAATGCAAGCGCACTCCGTTCGTGAGGACGTAGTCGTGGCGCCAGCCTTGCTGGCTGGCGGGGTCGTCCTGGACGAGTTCGGGATCGACGTGCGCCACGCGGTGCTGCTTTCGCTAGCTAGCTTAGCTAGGGGCAGGCGGCAAGAACGTCGCCGGGAGCTCGGCCACGTCCGGCTTCCAGATAGACGAGTACCGCGGCTGCATCAATCCGTGGCGCTCGACGCCCGGCAGGCCCGGGTACTGCCTGAACGGCGCGTTCTTGCCCGCGGCCGGGGCGATCACGCCCTGATACGTAGGCGCAGCGCCGGCCGAGAGCAGCGTCACCACTCCGCCGTGTGAGATTCCGGCGATGACCGTGCAGTTCGGTCTGACGTTCGATTGACGCTGCAGCTGTGCGACCCCGGCGTTCACGTCGTCGGCGCGCCAATGAAGCAACTGCATCACGGGCATCCCGCCGCGCAGCACCGGCCCCATGCCCGGCCCGTCGGAGCCGCCGTAGCCGCGACCCTCCGGCAGGAAGACGATCCAGCGATTGTCGGTCGTAGCAGCCGAAGGGCGGCCGCCAGGCGGGATCGTCCGAGTGGTGCGTGGGTGCTGGCGGCGGCACCGGTGCTGCGCAGGCAACAGCCACAAGTAGAAGCAAATGCCACAACCATTTCGGCACGCGCGTTGTCTCTGGCCACTATTCGCCTGTCTGGTCGCGCCGTCAACTCGCTGTTGACACCCCCATCGAAGCCGTGTCTTGACGCGTCCAACGCCCCGCACTAGCATCGCCGTCGCCTGACGACGGTCGCCGGGCGGGCGGCGGGAGAGGTATTCCACCGTCGGGACGGTTATGAGGAGGGTCTCGTGCATCGGTCCGTGATCCGTTCCCTGTGTTGTGCTGCCGCCGTCCTCCTGGTCGGCGCCTCGAACGTCGGTGCCGCCCCCGGTGGCCCTTCCAAACCGCCGGCGATCCCGAAGGTGCCGGCCCAGGCGCCGCCACTCACCCACGTAACGCGAATAGCCAAGCCACCCAAGCCCGCTACGACGGTGGGGCCAACAGTCGCCAGCCGCCACCCCAGCGAGAAGCCGCATTCGCTCAAGACGTTAGCGCGCGGCAGCGTCGCGAGCAGGCCGGGTGCGAAGGTTCAGCACCTGCGTCTTTCGGCAAGCCGAAAGGCCACGCCGCTGCCTCGGGCAGACGAAGGTGAGGACCTCACCATTGCATCACTGCCGATGGCCCAATCCAGCCCCGGCTGTGATGCAAGCTGGAGCATTGCACCTGGCACAGTCAACAGCGACGGGTTTCCGACCGTCGATATCGAGGGTCAGACCAACTGCACCCCACCGGAGAGCCTCGTCGATAACGCCTTGACACTGACCCTGGGGAGCCTGGA
>JAFAPL010000255.1 GCA_019247135.1 Chloroflexota bacterium
ATTCGTACCGCTCGCCGCGAGCGCTCCATTCATCACGCAGGCGATGGTTGCCACCATGGCGAGCAGAACCGCCCAGGGGATCCACGAGTAGCCGTGAGCCGGCCCAGGCTGCACCGGTGCTCTTTGCACTTGCATCCAGGCAGTCCCCCCGTGGCGGCAGCGCGGAGGCGCGAGCGCACTCCACGCCAGTACATGCAAGCGTCTCGGAGACGCCGCGCCTTCCTCGCTGCACGTCATCACTCACCCTCTCTCATGTCGCGACTGTCGCCCGAGCAGAGCCGGGTTTCGGCGAGCTGGCGCCTCGACCCCACGCTCCACACGATCAGCAACGCTCGATGTCAGTCAGTCTGTGGGCTTGCTGCCAGTTTTCCCACACGCCGGAGGCACGCACCAGACACACTTCATTCCGGTGTGTGTGCGCGTGTGGTACCATTCGCGTGGAACGCGAGGGGCGATGACGGGGGCCGAGCCAAGTCGGTTTGGCAGATTGCTGCGAGCCCACCGCGTGGCGGCCGGGCTGACGCAGGATGCACTGGCCGAGCGCGCTGGGCTCAGTGGCCGTGGCGTGCAGGACCTGGAGCGGGGTGTACGACGCAACCCACAGCCAGCGACAGCCCGCCGCCTACTCGAAGCATTGGGACTCAACAACGCCGACCGAGCAGAGTTGCTGGCAGCTATCCCGTGTCAGCGCCCGGTCTCCGCCGACAGCCATCGAAATGAGGATCGCCCGATGGGGCGGCGGCTACCCCTATCGCTCACCTCGTTCGTCGGTCGCCAGCATGAGGTAGAGAAGGTTCGAGATATGCTAGGGCACACCCGTGTGGTGACACTGGTCGGACCTGGCGGTGTTGGCAAGACTCGACTGGCGCTGGAAGCAGTCCGAGATCATAACGATGCGGTTTTCGTGGACCTAGCGTCCCTTGCCGAGGATCAGTTCGTAGCACCGGCGGTGGCGGCGGCCGTGGGCGTTCGCGAGCAACCACAGACTTCGCTGATCGACCTCATCATTGCTGAGCTCGGGTCTCGCGCAGTACTGCTCGTTCTGGACAATTGCGAGCATCTCATCGGCGCTGTGGCGCGGCTGACGGACGCCCTACTGCGAACCTGCCCGTCGCTGTGTGCGTTGACGACGAGTCGCGAGCCGCTGCGCATTGAGGGCGAGACGATCTGGCCTGTATCCCCGTTGGCGACGCCGGATGCCACTGCCGAAGTGCCGATAGCTCACCTTCTGCGGTCGCCAGCAGTCCAGTTGTTCCTTGAGCGCGCGCGTGCTGTTCGACCAACCCGGCCACTTACTTCACACGAGGTCGCCGCTATAGCCGCCATCACGATACGTCTGGACGGACTGCCACTCGGCATCGAGCTTGCGGCGGCGCAGGTGCGCATGCTGGGCGTGGACCAGATCCTTGAACGGCTGGGCGATAGCATGCAGTTGCTCGTTGGCGGGAGTCGAACCGCCTTGAATCGACATCAGACACTGGTCGCCACCCTGGACTGGAGCCACAACCTGCTCTCAGCGGCGGAACAGGTCGTGTTTCGGCGGCTGGCGGTGTTCGTCGGCGACTTTACGCTCGAGGCTGCTGAATACGTCTGTGCCGGCGATGCTGTCCCATCCAGTGAGGTGCTCGGTCGGCTTGCGGGCTTGGTCGACAAGTCGGTCGTCGTCGCCGACCACAGCGACCAGCAAAGTCGGTTTCGGCTCCTGGAGCCAGTCCGTCAGTACGCCCGGACGCGTCTCCTCGCGAGTGGCGAGCTCGCCGCTGTCGGCGAGCGGCACGCGCAGTTTTTTCTGGCGTTCTCACAGCGTTGGGGCAAAGCCTCTAATCTTGGTGGACCGCGACGGCGGACCGCATGGGAGGCGATACGGCCCGAGCATGCCAACCTGCAGGCGGCGCTGCGGTGGTTTGTTGATACTTGCAATCCTGACGCGGGCCTGAATCTCGGCCAGAATCTCAGGCACTACTGGCAGGCGCAAGGGTTCGTCAGTGAAGGACTCGATTGGCTTACTCAACTGCTCGAACTGCCCATGACAGACGCGGCAACATCGCCGGTCCGCATCGAAGCGCTGATCGGAGCGGGTTGGCTTGCGAGGCTGAGCGGAGACAATGACCGTGCCAAGGCGTTTTATGACGAGGGGATCCCACGCGCCCTGCGAGCGAGCGAGCCTTGGCTGCGATGGATGGCACTCTCGGATCTTTCGCACTTCGCGTTGGATAGTGGTGACTTCGAAGCAGCACAGCGCCACCTCGAGGAAGCACTCTATGTGGCTCAGAGCGCGCGTGATCAGTCGTCAGAAGCGATCACCTTGAACGGCCTGGCTGTCATGGCCTACTGGCTTACCCAGCGTGAGGCAGCCCTCGGCCGGGCACAGGAGGCCGTAAGCGTCGCCCGCGCAGCCGGCGATGCGTGGGTGACTGCGTTTGCCCTGTGCACTTTGGGATCAGTGTTGATCCAGATGGACGATCTTGCCACCGCGCGGATGGCGCTTCATGAGAGCATCGGCTTGTTTAATGATATGCACGAACACTGGGGCGCTGCGATCGCACAGGAAGCGCTTGGGTACCTCGACGCTGCAAACCATGACCTGGCTTCCGCAACCAGCCGATTCGGCAAGAGCCTCGCGATCCGCCACGAGCTAGGCGATCGAGCAGGGATCGCGGCCGCGCTTGAAGGGCTGGCGCTCATCGCCGCCGAGAAAAGACAGTCAGCACGCGCCCTGACGCTGGCGGGTGCTGCCGAACGTCTACGAGAGGTCGTCGGCGCTCCGTTGCCGCCGGTTGGGCGTGAGATGCGCGATCAGTGGCTGATCCCACTCAAGGCAGGCCTAGCGGATGCTCAGGTGGCAACGGCCTGGTCGCACGGTCGATTGCTCGCGAGCGACGAC
>JAFAPL010000411.1 GCA_019247135.1 Chloroflexota bacterium
GTGCCGCTGATTGCAATCTCGGCAGGCACTATCGGCGCGATAACCGGATATGGCATGCAGTTCCTCGTCCACGCCGTCGCTCTCCCGATCAACGTTGGCGGCCGACCGCTGAACAGTTGGCCCGCTTTCGTCCCCGTGACATTCGAGCTGGGTGTGTTGTTTACCGCGCTGGCGCTGTTTTTCGGTCTGTTGATCCTGAACGGACATCCGGAGCCGTACCATCCGCTGTTCAACGTCGCCGAATTTGCGCGAGCCAGCCGCGATCGTTTTTTCCTGTCCATCGAGGTGCGGGACTCGCGATTCCACGTTGACTCGACACGCAGCTTCCTGCACGAGCTCGGCGCCCGCGAGGTCAACGATGTTCGTGCGTAAATTCGGTGCGGCCGCGCTGCTGCTCGGCTGCGCGCTCATGGCCGTCGCCTGTCAGAAGATGGGCCAGCAGCCGTACTACAGGCCGTACACCCCGAGCGAAGTGTTTCCGGATGGCGCCTCCGCCAGGCCGCTGCCGCCCGATACCGTCGCACGTGGCCAGACCGCGGATGACACCTTACTCCTCACCGGTAAAGACGCGAGTGGGCAAGATACCACCGAATTCCCATTCCCGGTCACCCAACAGGTACTCCAGAGAGGCAGAGATCGTTTCGAAATCTACTGCGTCCCGTGCCATGGATACACCGGTGACGGCAACGGTGTCGTCGTCCAGCGCGGCTTCAATCCGCCACCCTCGTACAACACCGATCAGCTACGCCAGGCGCCAGTGGGCCACTTCTACGACGTAGTAACCAACGGCTTCGGCGCGATGCCGAGTTACGCCGTCCAGATACCGGTTCAGGATCGCTGGGCGATCGTGGCCTACATCCGCGCATTGCAGCTCAGTCAGAACGCGACCCTGGACGACATCCCGCCGGAAGCTCGTGCGCAGCTGGAGCAACAACCGTGAACGTCGGCCGTCGCGTGATGATCACGGCGGCAGTTGTCGGCATTGTCGCGCTCGCGGTGCTCGCTGTGCTCGTGATTGTCGGCTTCACGACGACGACTCTCTTTTTCCGCGCGTACCTGCTCGGGTACCAGTACTGGCTAGGTCTCAGCCTCGGCTCACTCGGCATCGTGGTCGTGCAGTTCCTGACCGGAGGACGGTGGGGACTTGCAACACGTCGGATATTCGAAGCGGGGATCGCAACACTGCCGATGATGGCTGTGCTGTTCGTTCCGTTGCTGTTGGGCCTCCAGCCGCTCTACGCGTGGGCGCGACCCGACGTTGTCGCGGCCGACCCGGTGCTGCAGCACAAATCCATCTATCTGAACATACCGTTCTTCGTGATTCGCGCCCTGGTCTACCTGGTGTGCTGGGTGGTACTCGGCTATTTGATGCGGCGCTGGTCGCTACGGCAGGATCGTACCGACGATCCGGCTGTCCTGGTGCGTTTACAGCGACTGAGCATCGTGGCAGCGCTCGTGCTCAGCTTCACCGTGACTCTGGCAGCGATCGATTGGCTGATGTCACTCGAGCCGGACTGGTTTTCCACCATGTATCCACCGATGATCGCCATGGGCGACTTGTTGCTCGCGCTCGCATTTGGCGTCGTCATCGTTGCCGTGTTCGGTCCGCGTTCAGCGCTGGGTGAAATTCTCACGCCCAACCTGTTCAACGACCTCGGCAGTCTGCTCCTCGCATTCACCATGTTGTGGGGCTATCTCGAGTTTTTCCAGTACATGCTGATCTGGGCTGGCAATCTCAGCGACGAAATCCCCTGGTACGTCAGTCGCAGTCAGGGTGGCTGGCAGCCGTTGGCGATCACGGTCGGCGCCGTCGCGTTTTTCCTGCCCTGGTATCTGCTTCTGTTCCGCCCGCTCAAACGCAACCCGCGCACGCTCGCCGCGATCGCACTGCTGCTGGTGTGTATGCAAGTGGTCAGCGTCTTCTGGATGGTCGCTCCTCCGTTCGAACCGGACGGACCCGCCGTCAGCTTGCTGGACGTGCTCGCCGTTGTCGGGTTTGGCGGCCTGTGGCTGGCAGTGTTCGCCTGGCAGCTCGGTGCACGGCCGCTTCTGCCGGCGTACGACCCACGTGTGCAACCCGCACTGGAGGCCGCGCATGAGTCAGCTTGAGAACGACCGGCCGAGGCTCCTGGTTCGCCTGCTCGCGGTGCTGGTCGTGCTCGGTGCGCTGGTGCAACGCCGACGGCCGCTGCCGCGTGGGGTGCAGGCCGAAGACCTCGCCGGTGGCTATGAGCACTCCGATATGAACGTGGCCGTGGTCATTGCGGGCGCGGTCGGGCTGCTGATCGTGCTCGGGCTGGTGCTGATCGGAGTGACGATTTTCGAGCAAACCCTGACGCGTACGTCTCCCAACGTGAGCAGGCCGCAGGATCTCATCCAGGGCTTGCAGGGCGCGCCGGCACCGACTCCGCCTTTGCCGCAGCTTGAAGCGCAACCAGGTCAGACGCTCGACGGCTATCGCGCGGTCGAACAGCAGAGACTCACGTCGTATGGCTGGATCGATCGTTCAACCGGCACCGTGCACATTCCGATCGATCGGGCAATCGAGCTGACAGCACAACGTGGTCTGCCCGCGCGCGCGACGTCTTCGGCACAGGACCAGGGCACCGGTCGACCCTCCGTTCCCAGCTCGGGCCGGGTCGAGGAGGCATATCCTTGAAAGCCGCCGTCGCTCCGCTCGCTTCGCTCGCTGCGCTCGCACTCGTCGCATCGCTGCTCCTGACGACCTTGCCGGCACAGGCGCACGACCTCACGCCAGAACAATTGGGAAGCGTCGGATTCGATCAGAAGATCGGCCAGCGTGTGTCACTCGATCTCCTGTTCCGCGACGAAAATGGCGCGTCCGTGCGCCTCGGCGACTTCTTCGTCAAGGATCGCCCTGTCATCCTGTCACTCAATTACTTCCATTGCCAGAACCTCTGTCCGCTGGAACTGGACGGCATCATCAACGGTTTGAATGGCGTTTCCTTCAGCCTGGGTAACGAGTTCACCATGATTACGGTGAGTATCGACCCGCGCGAGGGGCCGGGCGATTCAGCCGACGTCAAAGCCCGCACACTCCGCGCCTATGACAAAGCTGGCGGTGCTGACGGCTGGCATGTACTGACCGGCGATCAATCGGCGATCGATCATCTGACGCAAGCCGTCGGCTTTCAGTACGCGTACGACCCCCTCCAGGACGACTATGCGCACCC
>JAFAPL010000414.1 GCA_019247135.1 Chloroflexota bacterium
GGAGCAAGACTAACCCATGCAGGGGCACCAGGAGACAAGCAGGAGGAAAAGTAGCCCATGAGCGCGACAGGACCACGAGCGCCGACGCAGTCCGCGACGGCCGACCGCGAGATCGTGATCTCGCGGGTCATTGATGCCCCACGCGAGGTGGTGTTCGAGGCGTTCACCGAGGTGCGGCACCTGTCGCGCTGGTGGGGACCGGATGGGTTCACCACCACCACGCGGTCCTTCGAGTTCCGCGTGGGCGGCGAGTGGGACTTCGTGATGCACGGGCCGGACGGGACCGACTACCAGGAGTGGATCACCTGGCGGGAGATCGTCCCGCCGGAGCGGATCGCGCTGGTCCACGGCGAGTCCCGCGGCGACCCGAACGCCTTCGCGTCGGTCTGGACGTTCGCTCCCGACGGCCCTGCAACCCGGATCGAGATGCGCACGGTCTTCCCCACCAGGGAGCTGCGCGACGAGGCGGTGGATAAGTACCACGCGATCGAGGGCGGGCAGCAGACTCTGAGCAACCTGGCTGTCTACGTCACCGAGATCGTTCGGAAGGCAGTTGAGGACTGATGGCCCGGAAGCTGTTCTTGAGCGCGTCGACGTTGCTGGACGGATTCATTGCGCCCGAGTCCCTAGAGGATTTGATGGGCAGCAGTGCATCTTCCCGCAGCCGGACATCGTTCTCGATCGTAGCCCTGATCTGGCGCCCCGGGCAGCGTTTTAAAAACAACCGCATCCACGACCACCTCACCTGGCGCGCCGTGGCCGTCATACGGGGCGTCGAGCACGAGGAGCGGTTCGACGCCGACTTCAACCGCTCGCCACCGATGAGAACGAGGTCGGCCACGTCAGCGGTTTCGCGCCGCCTGGCGACATCCACCACGTGCGCAACATTGCCGACATAACCGCGATCTCGATCGACGTCTGCAGAGGTGATCTCCCACGTGTCGGCTCCAGCGCCGGCCGCTACCGCGACTGAGATCGATCGAAACCCAGACAGCAAATAAATCAAGTCCCTCGATTCCCGAAGGAGCAGCAACCATGTCACTCGCCCGCGTCCAATTCTTCTCCATCTCACTTGATGGCTTCGGCACCGGTGAAGGGCAAAGCCACAAGGCGCCGTTCGGTCACGCCGGAGGAAAGCTGCATCAGTGGCAGTTCGCCACCCAGTGGTGGCGCGAGATGACCGGCCAGCCTGGCGGGAGCAACGGCATCGACAACGCCTTCGTGCAACTGCACGATCGCGGGATCGGCGCCGAGATCATGGGTGCCGGAAAGTTCGGTTTCCCTGGATGGCACGAGGACCCGGAGTGGAAGGGCTGGTGGGGTCCCAACCCGCCGTTCCACACGCCGGTCTTCGTCCTCACGCATCACACGCGCCCGTCCATCGAGGTGGAGGGCGGCACGACGTTCCACTTCATCGACGCCTCGCCCGCCGAGGCGCTCGAGACTGCGCGCAAGGCAGCGGACGGCCAAGACGTGCGCATCGGCGGAGGTGTCACCATCATCCGCGACTTCCTTGCGGCCCGCCTCGTCGACCACCTGCATATCGTGGTGGTCCCCATCCTGCTCGGCCGAGGCGTGCGGCTCTGGGATGGACTCGAAGGTCTCGAGAAGGACTACCAGGTCGAGGCCACCTCCTCACCCAGCGGAGTGACCCATTTGACGTTCAGCCGTGCAGGCATCTGACCGCATGGAGCGAAATTATCATTCGGTTGTCGTTGTCGATCAGCCGTGAGCGACGACGCTTGATTGGAGTTACCAGTCGGGTGCGCGCGAGTTCACATTGCGACCAAGCATGTCCTGATGGAGGTGGTCCATATTTTTCGAACACGCGGGCCGTCGCGCTCTTGCAGCGTATCCGCCACGGCGCACCGGGCTGAAAACCCAACACTTTTCTCGGCGTCCGCCGTTCGGTTTTGACAAGGAACTCAAAGGAAAGGAGCCGCTGACGGCGTCGAGCGCTCCGACCTACCACGCCAATGACTCCGCCAGCGTATCCTCCGGTATTCGTGCTGACGGCACCCGCCCCGATGCTCGCCCAACGAACACTACGCGTGCCGGCGGGCGATACGTGGCGATACGAGCCCAAGCTCGACGGCTTTCGTGCCCTGCTCTGGCAAAGAACCGCGATCAGCGTTCGGTTGGTGAGCCGCAACAGCCGAGATCTCGGCCCCTGGTTCCCGGAGTTGATCCAGGCCGGCCAGAAACTGCCCGTCGGCACGCTGATCGACGGCGAAATCGTCATCGCTGACGACGAGGGTTGCGTCGCGTCGTAGTCGAGGAAAGTCAACTTGTCGGCGAACCCGAGCGGTCATCGGCCAGACTGTGCAGCTCACGGCGATCCATGCTCACTCGAACGTCCTCAGTATCTTCGTTCGGCGATTCTCGATACCGCGCCGCAGCACGAGGTACGACCACTGGGTTCGTGCTTGGCCCAGGCCTAGCAGAAGCGCTGGAACCACCTAGTCATGCCGACTCTGGATAAAGGAACTGGAGTTTGCACTCGCGAGGCATTGCGGATCGAAGCTTCGCCCTTAACGTGCCAATCTGGAAACCGATCGTCATTTTGTGGGGGCGAACAGTTTGGCGGCCACGTTTCTTCGCGCTGCCTTCGGCTCGCTCGTCGGGCCTGCCGCCAACGTTTGGCAGTACGACGTGCTGCTCGTGCCGCGATCGACGTAGGCGGTGGTGGCTGCTGGAGCGCGATCGTGCGCGGGAACGGTTCGTTGTGAGACCAGCAGCCAGTTGCCATCACCTGACTGGCGGTAAATCCGGACGTAACGGTCATACGCATGTCGACGATCGGTCCAGACGATGTCGAGGTTACCCAGCGCCACCGCCATGTCGCCGTGGAGCTCGATCTGGATGCCGCTGGCGATGCGTTCGCGGCGCCCGACCAGAGGCTTCAGCCCCTGCAACCACTCGGTTGTCCTGGGAGTGCCCGGTCGAGTGGTTGTAGTGAAAGTCGGTGTCCGGCAAGGCGCCGAGCGTCTCGAACTCGCCGTTGCGTCGATGCTGGCGTCCAGGTCTTGCAGCTTCTTCATAACCGCGGTCGTATCGGCAGTCATGCAGGTCTGCCAACGGTATCATGTGGAGGCGCGACGTCGAAACAGCCAGGCCGCGAGCGGCATCGCAACCACCAGGATGCCCACACTCCAGATAACGGACAGCCAGCCGTAATTCCCAATTGGCTCTCCCAACATCAACGCGCGCACCGCTTCGACAACCTGCGTGATCGGCTGATTCTCCGCGAAAAACCTGAGGATCGGATGCATGCCTTCGGCAGGGACGAACACTGTGCTCGCGAACGTTAGTGGGAACACGATCACAAAGGTCAACCACTGCACGGCCTCCACACTCCTGGCCACCACGCCGACAATCGCCGCCAGCCACGAGAACGCGAAGGTGAACAGCAGAATGAGCCCGATGATCTGCAGCCACTCGGTGAGTCCGGCGCTGCTGCGAAAACCGATAGCGAAGCCGACCACCAGCATCACCACGGTGGAAATGGTGTTGCGTAACAGGTCCGCGGCCACGTGTCCATTGAGCACCGCGATACTCGACATGGGCAACGAACGGAAGCGATCGACGATCCCTTTCTGCAGGTCGTTGCAGATCGCGACGGCGGTCGTCGTAGAACCGAAAGCGAGCGTCTGGACGATAATGCCCGGCATCAAGAAGTCAAGATAGTTGGTGCCCTCCGGCAACGCTTTTGAAATGGCTCCGCCGAAAACCGCGGCGAACAGCACCAGGAACATGATCGGCTGAAAGAAGGTGCCGAGCAGCTGGTCCATGTTGCGAATGATGTGCATGCTGCTGCGGCGGACCATGATCAGTGAATCGTTCACCGCGAGGATTGCTCTTGGTCGACGATCGAATTCCAGTGGCGTCGCCATTTTCATCTCGTTCATTCCACGG
>JAFAPL010000431.1 GCA_019247135.1 Chloroflexota bacterium
CGCACTGATGTGGCGTCCGCATGGCCGGTACGCGACGCGATTCCGCGTCATGGACGTCGTCGTGCTCGCCGCCGCTGCGCTCCTTGTTGCCCAGGCGCCGCTGAGCGTCGTCCAGGCCGGATGGGTGCCCAATCTCGATCCACTGCCGCGTTTTGCGATCGGCGGGCTGCTGGTCGGCTATGTGATCGAGAGAACGCGCGTGCCCGCCATCTTCGGCCTGCTGCTTGGCTGGATTCTGGGTTTCGAGCTCGTCGTCTACGTGTATGCGCAACTGCCGGTGGTCGGTTCCCTCAACGAACGCGTCGACTGGGTTGGCGGTCGCGTCGGCGCGTGGGCCGACGCAATCAGCGGCGGAGGCGTCAGCAACGATCCGCTGGTGTTCGCGCTCGCCATGGCCGGGCTTGCCTGGTTTCTTGGCGTGATCACGGCCTGGCTGATCTTCCGTGACAACAGCCCCTGGTTGGCTGTGGTCTTCAACGGCGTGGCGTTGATGATGAACCTGTCGTACGCGCCCGCGGGCCTGGTCAACTACGTCAGCGGGTTCGCGTTTTCCGCCTGCCTCGTGCTCGCGGCGCAACAGCTCGCGATTCGCACCGAGCTGTGGCAGCGGGCTCAGCTGGGCGTCAACTGGCGTGTCGTCGCGAACGTGCTGGTTGGCACTGGGGTGGCCGCCGGCCTGCTGCTCTCGACGGCATGGGCTCTACCCTCGAACGTCAGTAGCCCGGCTGTGTCCGTCGGCTGGAGCCGTGTCACCGCTCCCTGGCAGGATCTCGAGCAGGAGTTCGACCGCTGGTTCGCGGCCCTGAACGGAACCGATCAGACGGCCCGCGGCCTCAGCTTCGGGCGCACCCTCGCCCCGCGCGGCGCGTTCGACCTCGGCGACACGCCCGTGCTGCAGGTCACGGCCGGTCAGCCGCTCTATCTGCGCGCCACGACGGCTGACCGGTATGGCGGGCAGGCGATCACTTCCTCGGAAACGACGAGCACGTCGGAGGGCGCGAACGCGGACCTGCTCACGCAGGACACCATCCCGCTGGGTCGCGCGCCCCTGCAAGCGGACATCAAAGTGCTCGCGAGCAAAACGAGCGTTGCGTTCGCACCCGACGCACCCGTGCGGTTCAGTCAATCGACTGAAGTTGACACGCGCGGCGCGCCGGACGATCTCGCGACGGTTCGCCTCGACAATCCTGTTCAACAAAATCAGGACTACACGGTCGTCTCCGCGATTTCAGTCGCCACCAACCAGGACCTGCGGGCGGCGGGCGAAAATTATCCCGACTCCATCCGCCAGCGCTACCTCGAGCTGCCACGCCGCTTGCCGCGGCGGGTCGTCGACCTGGCGCACCAGGCCACCAACGGCGATACGAACGCGTTCGACAAGGCCGTCGGGCTCGAGAGTTATCTGCGCGACAACTTCACCTATTCGACACACGTGGCGGCCGTCCCGCCCGATCAGGACTGGGCCGACTACTTCCTGTTCGAGTCGAAACAGGGCTATTGCGACTACTTCGCCACGGCCATGGTCGTGCTGCTGCGAGTTGAGGGCGTTCCAGCGCGCGTCGCGTCTGGCTTCGCGCCCGGTGACTTCGACCCGTCGACTGGCATCTCCATCGTGCGCGAGAACCACGCCCACAGCTGGGTCGAGGCGTACTTTCCTCGCTACGGCTGGATCACGTTCGAGCCGTCGTCGATTCGACCGATTCCGCAGCGTCTCGAGGCGCCACCCGACGCGACGTCAGCCGAACCACCACCTCCCGCGTCCGACGCGTCTGATCGTGCGGAGCTTACGCCCGAGGAGCTCGACGAGCTGCTTGGGCTCAACGGCAGCGCCGTCGCCGCGCCGAGCGCTCCCACCCCATTCTGGGAGACGCTCGCTGGCGCCTTCTTGCTCTTTCTCGGCGTCGTGTTGATCCTGGGGCTGGTCGCGACAGCAGTCGTCGCGGTCGCGTGGCGTCGCGGCCTTGGCGCGCTCGCTCTGTACCAGCGGCCATATGCACAGTTGATCAGGCTCGGCCGCTGGTCCGGCACGCTCAGACCGCGAACGAGCGACACCCCATTCGAGGTTTCCTCGGCACTTGGTCGTCAGATCCCCCGCGCGCGCGAGGCGATCGACGACCTCACGGCGGCGTACGTCGAGGGGACGTATGCGGGTCGCACGCCAGCTGCAGATCCGTGGCCGGCGTGGGTTGCTTCTCGCCGCGACGTGATCCGCGCGCTGTTCCGACGGCGGCTGGGCGGATGGCTCGGCGAGGATGCGTCGGTCGAGTCGGCGCCCCGCAGTCACCCCGAGCTGCTGCGGCAACTGCGTTCGCGCCGCCCCAAGCAATGAAATGTCCGCTGGCTGCTGCAGCGGCAGCCCGCAACAGAATTCGCGAGAACCGATACGCGCGAACTTCTATGTTTTGAACGCGAGGGCATCGCGCAGAAAAGCTTCGACCCGGTCGTAATACGCGTCCGGGTCGGTGTCCCGCGCACCCACATGGTGCGCCCCCTGCACCACCCAGAGCTCTTTCGGCTCTTCCGCCGCTTGGAACAACGTATACGCGTGGCGGACGGGAACGATCTCATCGAGCACGCCATGCGTGATCAACAGCGGCCTCGGGGCGATCTGTCTGATGACGTCGACCGGCCGTAATCGGTCCGCGTCGACACGCACGATCCACTTGGCCCATCGCATCGCTATGGGCGCGATCGGAAAGTGGGGCACTCGCGTCACCAGGCTGAAGCTGTACTTCGCCGCATCGACGAACGAGGCGTACGCACTGTCGGCGACGACCGCGGCGATGTCCGGACATCGCG
>JAFAPL010000440.1 GCA_019247135.1 Chloroflexota bacterium
TCATGACTGAATGCAACTCGTAACACCGCCTCGTCTGCCGGGAACGTTGCGAGGGCCACGCCGGTCCTGGCGTCCCAGAGTTTCGCCGTTCCGTCCTGGCTGGCGGTGGCAATGAGATCTCCCCTCGGATTGAAAATCGCCTGGTTCACGGTCGAGGTGTGTCCCACGAGGGACAATGCGAGACTGCCGCCGCCAGCCGAGATGTTCCAGACCGCGGCTGATTGATCCGTGCTCGAGGTCAGGACGCGCGTGTCGTCGGGACTGAGCTGGACGTCTACGAGAGAACCAGATTGAGCGGTTAGCGTCAGCGGCGGACCCACCGTTCCACCCTGAATGGTCCAGACACGTGCCGTGCCGTCGTAGCTCGCGCTCGCCACGTGCTGTCCGTCGTGGCCGAAGGCGACCGCGGAGGTCGCGCTGGCAACGCGCTGGCTCTGGTCGCTGGAGGCGACCGTGGAGCCCGCCGTCGTGTCGACCGGCAACTCCGTTTGCTGACCGGTGACGAGGTTCCATAGCTTGACAGGACCGTGCTGCGCTCCGGTGACCACGAGGCTACCGTCCGGACTGAACGCGGCGTCGGTCGGCCCGCTCGGCTCATCCAGCTCGGCACGCACGTGCGACCGGAGCAGCGCCTGACGCAGCGCGTCTTCCGCATCGGTGGTGGCTCCCGTGAGCGCGGCTTCGGTCGCGAGAACAAGGCTGGAGTCCGGGTTCGTGTCTAGCTGCGCCACCGACTGCAGCGCTAGCGCGCGGGACCGTGCGAGCGCTTGCTCGTTCGTCGCCTGTAGGAGGGCGGCATCCGTTTGCGCGCGCAATGACAGAGCGATCACCGCAACAGCACCCGCCACCACCGCGAGCGCCAGAATCGCGACCGTGAATACCGCCTGTCGGCGACGCGCGCTCCGCTCGACATCGGCGCGGTGGCTCTGTTCCTCGGCCAGCGCCTGTGCCTGGGCGAGCTCACGGCGGTGCACCTGTTCCTGCTGATCGATGCTCCTGGCCAGGAGCGACCGCGCATCCACTCCGCGTGTACTGAGGTCGTCGGCCGCCGCCAATTGGCGAGCTTCGGCCAACCGCACGCCCGCGAGTAGATAGTCGTCGGACCGGTCGTGCTGCAGCCACTCCTGGAGGGCATTGCGGAACCGTTCGCGCTGCTGAAGCCCTGCGCGCCTGGCCACAATCTGTTCGCTCAGGCGCGGCCAACTTCGGAGGAGCGTCTCATGGACGATGTCGACTACCTCGATGTCGCGCGTCGGACCGTGCTCGACGGATGTGGCCAACAGCCGTGCGGCGACGAGCTCCTCGATGAGTGGACCCCGCTCGGGAGGTCCCTGCAGCAGCTCGTACTTGGGCAGGGTGCGACGCACGTCACGCCGCGGATCGTCATCCAGCGAGACCTCCACCAGATCCAGAAGGATGCTCATCAGTTGGTCGCGCTCGGCGGGCGGCCGCTCTCGTCCCTGCGCGTCTCGCTGCCACACCTGATCGGCTTGCTGCTCCAGGGCGTCGGTCAACGATCGGTAGCGCTCCAGGACCAGGCGGTGCGGCGGCTCGTCCCAGAGCCCGCGGAGTGTGACTTGCAGAAGCGGCAACAGCGAGGGGTCTTCGCCAACATCTTCGACGAGCCGCTCAACCAGCGCCGGATCGATCCGCTTCTCTTTTCCATCCATCGAGGCCTGGGCCTGGAGCGGTCGTCTGATTGCTCGCGCCAGCTCATCAGACGACATCGCGCGGAGCTCGATTCCGTCGCGTTTGAACCGCTCCAGCAGCGCCGGTGTATCGAACAGGCGCGACAGGTAGTCCGACCGGAGCGTGGCCAACACATGCGTGCGCAGATCCGAAAATGTTCCGAGCCCGGACAGCAGCGCGGTCACGACGTCGCGTTCGCTCGGATCCGCCTGGGTGAACAGTTCTTCGAACTGGTCGAACAGCAGCACGTTCACCTGCTCGCCCTGGCGACGGCTGGCAAGCAGAAGGTTCAAGTCCTCCGGAGCACGGAGCACGCGGAGCCAGTCGCCGTCTGGAGGGTCTGCAACGCCTAGCTCGTGCAGCGCTCGTCCGAGCGCCTGGACCGGGTGGTGGCCTGGGCGTGCCACACTCCAGCGAACCCGACAGCGTCGAGCCGCATATGCCTGCTCGAGCGCGGGTATCAGACCAGCCTGGGCGAACGACGATTTGCCGCTTCCGCTCGCGCCAGTAATGAACACCAGAGCTGGTTCGTCGCCCGCCGCCGTCAGGCGCTCGACAGCCGCTGCGATGAGCGGCTCCCGTCCGCCATAAAACGCGCGCATGGCGTACGTGTAGCTGGCCAGACCGAGGTACGGATTCTGGCTCAGATCGCTGACGTCATACGTCAGATCCTCGGCGATCTTGACGATGTCGCGCCCGGCGACGTCGCCCTGAACCGTGATGTCCCCGAGCCGTGCATTGGCGCCGACGCGGATGGCGGTCGATTGCGCGTCGTCGGGGCTGTCGGGCATGGCGCCTCGGCGAATCAGCCCTGGCCGCTGACGCGCATTGCCAGCGTGGCGACGGTCTGGGCGAGTGCCACCGCGGCCGGCAGACTCTGACCGATGCGCTCCAGGTACTTCTGGGCTGTGCCTAACTTTTCAACGAAGCGATCGGTGTCACCCTCGGCACCAGCTTGCTGGGCCTTGACGACTTCATCGTGAGCGTCGTCACGCAGACCCTGAGGTGCTGCTTCCAGGGTCGCAATCTGCTGCTGGACCTGCTCGAGCACGGCGAGCACCTGCGACATGTCCTGGGCGGCGGCAGCCTCGGCGGGAGTCGTGCCGACGACGACGTCGCGTCCCGCGACGTTGCCCCCGACGTTGATTCGGCCGATTCGCGCGCCTTTTCCGACCGAGAAGGCGGTGCTGTCTGATTCGCGCTGCGACATGGCGTGATGTTCCTCCCGAGCAATCCCCCGGTGCGCGGTGGGCATGCTATCTCTCGGTGCCGGGCTATCGAAAGCCCTTGCACACAACGAACGCGTCCAAGGCGGCCGATTCGCGGTTAGTCTTACCTGGCCTGCTCTGTGCAACTTGG
>JAFAPL010000447.1 GCA_019247135.1 Chloroflexota bacterium
GCGGGCAGTTCGAGCTCGATCGCTGCCTCGCGCGGCGATTCAGAAGACGCGTTCCTCCACAGTGAGCACATCGCGAGCTTGATGGAGCGGTTGCGACGCGAACCTGCGCTGCGGGCGTGGGTCTTGACCGCCCCGACTGGCGCGTTGGCGACCCTCGGCGTCGTCCTCGACGACCACG
The DNA here is from genome assembly GCA_019247135.1 of Chloroflexota bacterium. The sequence goes on from JAFAPL010000447.1 coordinate 179, forward strand.
AGCTCGTGCTGCTTCTGGAGCAGATCGAAGCGCTCGACGAGCGCGCCGTGCCCGTCACCGCGCACGACATCATGTCGGTGGACACGATCACGTTTCGACCCGAGACCTCCGTTCACGAGGCCGCGGGGACGCTGGCGGAAAATCGCATCAGCGGCGCGCCCGTCGTCAACGAGGGCGGCAGCATTGTTGGCATCGTCAGCGAGTACGACCTGATCGCGCGGAGCGGCACGCTGGTTCGCGACGTTATGACACGCGACGTGGTATCGGTGGCCGACACGGCGCCGCTCGATCGCGTACGCGCGATCCTGGTCACTCAGCGCTTGAAGCGCGTGCCGGTGGTCGATCCGCAGGGTCGCCTGGTAGGCCTGATCTCGCGCGCGGATCTGGTGCGCGAGCTGGCGTACCGATGGCAATGCCGCAGGTGCGGCAACCTGGTTCGCGCCCGCCGTCCGCCCGAAGGTTGTCCGCGCTGTGGCGCGTCGAACTCTTTCGACGCCGCGCCCCCGTTACCTGCCGTTCGGGTCTGCCCAACCTGCGGCAAACCCCTCGACTAACCAACGCATTCCCCCGACCCGGAACGTTTACTGATCGAATCGATAGAGGTTGTACTTATCCATGAGTCGGATGAGCTTGCTCGCGTAGTTCGGGTCCGTCGCGTAGCCATCGGCCTGGATGGCTTGGGCGAACGCTTTCGGGTCTGTGTTGACGGCGACCGCGTTCGCATAGCGGTGATTCACGACGAAGAACCTGCCGTGATCGTCGATCGACTGCTCGAGCGTGTAGTACGCCTTGAATGGCGCCTGCACGACCACGTCGCCGCCGATGTGCTCCCACGTCGCCATCGTGATCACCCCCGCCGGGCCTGGAGCATTCAAGGACTTGATACCGAACAGGTTGTTGCCCTGTCGGGTGAGTCGGCTGCGACCCCAATCTGATTCGAGAATCGCCTGCGCGACCGTCACGCTGGCCGGCACGCCCGTGCGCTTGAACGAGCTTTGCGCAGCGGGGCCGATGGTGTTGATGAAGTCGTCCTCGGTCACGAACGTGTGCGACTCGATCTGGCCCGCGCTGGCGAGCGCGGGCAACGGCACGGGCGGTGTGATCGGACCAACGTCGGCGCGAGCGATCCAGGCCGTACCGGGCATTCGCGACGTGCCGTCGCCGAAGAAACGCACCTCCAGCCGGTCCGCATCGGCAGGCGCGCCAGGGACGATCTGCAGCTTGCTCCACTGTGGCAGGTCGGTAAAGCGCGCGGCGCTGTCGTCGGTGCCGGACCACAGCGCCGTGGCGCGATGGTTGGTCACCCACACGCCCGGGTCACCCGCGGGCCCAACAGCCTCGTCGTCCACCCAGCCGACACCTGGCTCGCGCGTCGCATAGTCGCCGGCGTAGTTGACCAGGACGCGGCCGCCGCGGCTGACGCCAGCCACTCTCAGGAACGTCCACTGCGGCAGGTCGGTCAGCTGAACGGCACTGCTGTCTGGACCAGACCACAGCCGCGTCGCACGGTGCGCCTGAACCCAGACTGGCAGCGGCTGGCTGGCTTCCGCGTCGACGGCGGCGACCGTGCCTGGCGGCGGCGAGTCGACCGAAGCAACAGACGTGGCGTCGACCCAGCCGTTGCCCGGGCGCCGCAGCAGACCGTCGCCGACGTAGTACACCGGCCAGCGGCCAGAGTTTTCCGGTCCGTCGATACGCAGATAACTGCTCGCGGGCAGGTCCGTAAAGGCGGCGTCCCCGGCGTTCGGTCCAGACCACAGCGTGGTCGGATCGGCATTGGTCAGCCAGTGCGTGTTCGTGGCGTTTACCGCGTCATCGGCGGTGCCGAGCGTGATCGGCGTCGCGGGCACGTTGCCCGAGGGCAGCACCTGCACGGTCGACTCGCCGAACGTCGCAAACCCGCGAAGAGCCGGCATCGACAGCGCGGGATCCTCCTGGCCGAGGCCTCCCCGCCGGACCGAGTCACTGCCTCCAGCCACTGCACTTGGGCCCGCGACCTGGCTGGTGGTGGTCGGTTCGATCGCGAGCTGGCCATGCTGGATCGCAGCCGCGCCGACGATGGTCGTGGAACAAAGCACGAATGGCCAGGCGATACGCCGCAGGGAGCGGCCGACTGTCTTCAGCATGGCCGCGTCGGTGTTACGAATCGTCACCTATGACTTGCTTCCTCTGTAACCCTGGTTGGGCAAACGGGCCCGAGTATGTCTGCCCTGGCTCCGGGAACACAAGCGGGCGTGACGATGCGGCATGAGTACGGGCGCGTTGCGATTTCGTCGTGCCGCGGTGTGCGGACGGTTTAGCCGCCGCTCAGACGATCAACATGGCGTCGCCGAAGCTGTAGAAGCGGTATCGCTCGCGCATCGCTTCCGCGTACGTCTGGAGAATCCGCTCGCGGCCCACGAACGCGCTGACCAGCATCAGCAGCGTGGACCGCGGCAGATGGAAATTCGTGAGGAGCGCGTCGACAGCACGGAATTCAGCACCCGGCAGGATGAACAGGTCAGTCCAGCCTTCGTCCTGGCCCGTGAGCGCCCACGTTTCTAGCGCCCGCATCGAGGTGGTGCCGATAGCGACCACACGGCCACCGCTGGCGCGAGCGGCGGCGATCCGTTCCTGGACGGCGCTGGGGACGCTGTACCACTCGCGGTGGATCTTGTGCTCGAGTGGGTCATCCGTGTCGATAGGCCTGAAGGTGTCCAGGCCGACGTGCAGTACGAGCGTCTCGAAGGCGATCTCACGTCGTCCGAGACGTTCCAGGAGGTCCGGCGTGAAGTGCAGGCCAGCCGTGGGTGCCGCCGCGGAGCCCTCGACTTCGGAGAAGACGGTCTGGTACCGCTCGGGGTCGCCTAGCCAGCCGCGGATGTACGGCGGCAGCGGGGTCGACCCTCGCGCGAGAAGGGCGCCGTCAGGGTCGGAGTGTTGCGTCTCGACCGTGATCTCGCGCAGGCCAGCCGTTTGAACGGCGGCGACGCGCAGCTCGAGCTGCTCGTCCACGTGCACCAGGTCGCCCATGCGGAGCCGTCGGGCCGGTCGTACGAGGGCTTGCCAGCGACCGCGTTCGATGCGTCTGAGCAACAGCACTTCGGCCTCGCCCCCGCCCTTGAGTTTGCCTTTGACGCGCGCGGGCAAGACCCTCGAACGGTTGGCGACGACGACGTCATCCGGATCGAGCAGATCCGGCAGGTCGCGCACGTGGCGATGCTCAACCTCGCCCGTCTTTCGTCTGAGGACGAGCAGGCGAGCCGCATCGCGCGGCTCGATGGGCGTCTGGCCGATCAGCTCTGGCGGCAGCTGGTAGTCGAAGTCGTCGGTGCGCATCGCCGAACTCCTTACTCTACTCGCGTGCACTTCGACGTCGTCGCACGGGATCCGCGCTCGGAGCTGCGCGCGGGCGCATTGCACACGCCGCACGGAGACGTCGACACACCCACGTTCATGCCCGTGGGCACACTCGCGACCGTCAAAGCGTTAACGCCGCGTGATGTTGCCGCGACCGGTGCACGCATCGTGCTCTCGAACACCTACCACCTGCTTCTGCAGCCGGGGGTCGAGACCGTGGAGCGCCTGGGCGGCCTGCACGCCTTCATGCGCTGGGACGGACCGATTCTCACGGACAGTGGCGGATTCCAGGTCTTCTCACTGGGCCGATTGCGCGAGATCAGCGAGCGAGGCGTCACTTTCGCGTCACATTTCGATGGGGCGCCGATGTGCCTCACGCCCGAGAACGTCGTACAGGCGCAGGAGCGCCTGGGCGCCGACATCGTCATGCCCCTGGACGTGTGCGGCGGGCCTCACGACACGCACGCTGAGGCCGCACGGAGTCTCGAGCTCACACAACGCTGGTGGGGGCGCAGCCTGAGCTCTCAGCAGCGCTGCGATCAGGCACTCTTCGTGCTCGTGCAGGGCGGCTTGTTCCCAGATCTGCGCTGCCAGGCTGCTCGTGCCGCTGCCTCGGAGCGGGCACCGGGATTCGCCATCGGCGGACTCTCTATCGGCGAGCCGAAGGACGTGACGACCAATCTGCTCGAGATCACGCTGAACGAACTGCCGCGTGATCGGCCGCGGTACCTGATGGGGATAGGGCATCCGCAAGACGTGGCCCGGTACGCACGGCTGGGGGTGGACCTGTTCGACTGCGTGCTGCCAACACGGCTGGGCCGCAACGGGACGGTCTGGACGGATGACGAGGGCACGCGGCTCGACTTGAATCGGCGCGCGGCTCTCAGCGAAACGGCGCCAATTGCGCCAGGGTGTGATTGCGCGGCGTGCGCTCACTGGTCAGTTGGCAGTCTGGCCGCGCTCTTCCAGGCGCGTGAGCCGCTGGCTTACCGGCTCGCCAGTCTGCACAACCTCCGCCTGTTGGAACGTCTTACTACCAGTCTCCGGCGCGAAGTCCTTTACACTTCTGGGGCGACAGCCGATGTCGACTGATTCCGCGCAGGTGACGCCTACGGCGACCAGCGCGAGCGTGGCGCTCGGTACGCCCGAACGACTCGGGGCCCGCTCTGCTGCCGCGGTGCGCGC
>JAFAPL010000242.1 GCA_019247135.1 Chloroflexota bacterium
TCGAAGTGGCGTGCGCTTGAGCGGCCGTCTGGTCGGTCGATGGTACGACCGACGTGTTCTACTACTGGCTGGCTGAGTCGCAACGGGCACGCTGTTGCTCGGCGTCCGATCGAAGTCTGGCGACAGCTGCGCGGCCACTCGATGACCGAGAGTGGAGCGGTCGAGATACCGGTTGCCGCGTTCGCAACTGGTCTCGGCGACGAGCAGGCAGGCATGACAGGCGCGCGCAGCGTGACCGATGCCATGGAATCGATGAGCGCGGTGGTCGAAGAGAACACCGCCGCAACGGAGGAGATCGCGGCGCAGGCCGGTCAGGTCACTGGCGCAATCGAGAGCATCGCGGCGGTAAGCGAGGAGCAGAGCGCGGCCACCGAAGAGGTTTCGGCCTCAGCGGAGGAGATGAGTGCACAGGTGGAGCAAGTGAGTGCCCAGGCGCAGGAGTTGGCAGCGACCGCCGACCAACTCAAGACGCTGGTGGCTCGCTTCAAGCTGGCGCATGGGCCGCTCGCCGCGCCTGCCAATGTCTGCCACTGCGGCAGGCCGCCTCAGCGGAGGCAAACACGTGGCGAGCATGAGGCGGCGGAGATGGCCCGGTCTGCGTCGACCCGGTCAGTGGTCTATCAAGGTGAAGCTACTCACGCTTACCCTGGCACTGGCACTCGGGCCGCTGATCACGCTCGGCACGCTCGACGGCACCTGGGCGCGCGACGCACCGGCCAACGACACGGAGCGGGCGATGCTCTCCGGCGCCCAGACAACCGCCAACTCAATCGACCGCATCAATGCCGATCACATTCAACGGGCCACGCTGCTTGCGGCTACCGACCGGGCGCATGCCGCCGTCATCGACCCCAACGCCGATCGCGGGCGGATCCTCGAGTTGCTCCAGGCTTTCCTGGCCAGCAATCCGAGTTTTGACGGCGTCAGCATTCTGGATACCAGTGGCCGGACGGTGGTCTCGACCGACGAGCGGATGTACGGCAAGACGTACGACTTCCGGCCCTACTTCGAGCAGGCGATCGCGGGCGTACCAAACGTCTCGCCGCTGTCGGTAAGCATCGATACGCTCGGCCCGCAGATTGTTTACGCGGCACCCATTGAACAGGATGGCCAGATCGTGGGCGTGACCGCGATCCGCAGCAACGCCAGCGAAGTCTTCGACCTGATCGACCGTGACGCCGGCGCGCTCGGCACGCTGCCTGACACCTCGCAGCCGGGGTAAGCACCATGAGCAGACGGAGCTCATGATGGCCGACCAACCGGTGGGTCAAACTGCGCGTGCAGTCAGGGTGAGACGCCCTCCGCGCCTGAGCGACCAGGTTGCGACGCAACTGCTCCTTGCGATCCTTAGCGGCAGGTTCGCCCCCAGTCAGCCGCTACCACCTGAAACGGAGCTAGCGCGGCAGTGTGGCGTGGGCAGGAACAGCATCCGCGAAGCGTTGCGCGGTCTCGAGGCGCTGGGAGTGCTGACGCGTCGAGGCGGCGACGCGAGATTCACCGTCAGCGCCTCGGCCGCGTCGATGCCATCGATAAACGAGCTTGCGGAATACACGGCTATTTCGCGGCCGACGAAAGGGCGCGTAATGCGCAAAGCTCAATAAGCAGTCCTGAGCAATCGCCGCGACGGGCACCTATCATTGGCCGGGAGGCCCGGCGACATGTCGATCAACGGCGTTGGCTTACTGCCATCCGGGGCGGCGCTGCACGCGCCCTGGCTCGAGAAGCGTAACCATGAGCGTCTACTCGGCTGGATCCTGCTCGCCCCGGCTTGCGTCCTGATCGCCGGTTTGATCCTGTATCCGTTGCTGTACGACATAGCGTTCTCACTGAGCGATGCCTCGCTCACGAGCCCCGGCAACTTCGTTGGACTGAGCAACTTCGGCGCACTCCTGGCCAGCAGTGATTTCTGGACCGCGGCGCGGAACTCACTCGTGTATACGGTGATCACATCCGCCGCCCGACTGACGCTCGGTGTTGCCTTTGCACTGGTTCTCTGGCAATTGCGGCGCGGACGCGGGCTGGTGTTCCTCGCCCTCTTCGTCCCGTGGGTGTTTCCAGCCGCGCTGACGGCCGTTGCGTTTTACTGGTTACTTTCGCCTCCGTTCCACACCTTCTATACGATGAGTCTGCTGGCGGTGCGCTTCGCGCTCTCCAACGTGTTCGGCGAAGACGTCTGGGGCGTGGTAACCGTAGCCCTTCACGACATCTGGCGGAGCGCGGCGTTCATCGCGATTTTTCTGCTTGCTGGCTTGAACGGTCTGCCATCCGAGCAGCTCGATTTCGCCAGGCTCGAGTGCAAGAGTTTCTGGCGCCGTTTCTGGCATGTGGTCGTGCCCGGCGCGCGCCGCTTCATCATGCTGGCTTTCCTGCTCAGCCTCGTGTTGAGCTTCCTCGATTACACGAGCATGTACGTGCAGACCGGTGGACGTATTACGTGGCCGTTGATCGGCACGTTCGCGTACCAGGAGAGTTTTTTCAATGGGCGGGCGGCCATTGGATCGGCGGCAGCGTTGATCCAACTGCCCGTCTGGCTCGCGGTACTGGCATTCGGCTTTCGGATGTTCGAACGTGAGCCCCGAGCGCCGAGGGTGCCCGAACCATCGGATTGGCACGGCCCCGCCGACTGGGGGCGTGGTGTGCTGGGCCGCACTCGCCCGGCCGCACCCGCCGCGGCAACGAGGCGCCACCCGAAACCGGTGCGGGCTATCGGTTTCGCGCTCGTCAGCATCGTCATCGTCGTGTTTGCGTTGTTCCCGATCTGGTGGATCTTCCTCCAGGCCATCAAGCCGATGTCCGAGGATCCGATCGGTAATCCGTTCTGGACGTGGGCTCCTACGCTGGACGGATTCGATGAGGTGCTGCATGGTCGGTTGGTCGGCCAGTGGCTGCTGAACACGGGCATCCTGCTTCTGATCGGCATCGCCCTGACACTGGTCACGAGCATTCTGGCTGGCTACGCACTGGCTCGGTTGCGCGTTCCGGGTGCGCGTTGGATCGCGCGTTTGTTGCTGGCGAGTTATTTTCTGCCACAGCCGCTGGTTCTGATTCCCATTTATCAGATGTTCATGTGGCTGCATCTGGACGGTACGCTGACGTCCGTCATTCTGCTCGACCAGACGCTCACGATTCCGTTCGCGACGTGGCTCCTGTTCACGTACTTCACCGGACTCCCTACGGAGATCGAGGAGCACGCAAGTCTGGATGGCTCGCGCTGGACGGTGTTCAGGCACATCGTGATACCGATGAGCGTGCCGGTGCTGATCGCGGCCGGGATTTTCACGGCCGGGGTAATGAGTGGCGATTTTGTGTACGCAGGCCTGTTGCTGGTGCACGACCAGGTCAAGACGATTGCCGTCGGGCTCGGGTTGATCGGGCTCAGCCTGGACGAGTTCAACTCGATCACCGGAGGCATCGGCGCCGCGGCGACGCCGCTGGTGCTGGCGTGCGCCGCGTTCGCGCCGGCCTACGTGCGGGGCCTGACGGCCGCGATGGTGGAGGGGGCGTAGGCGTCACTTGTATTTGTCGTAAATCGGCTGCAACCGACTCGTCGCCTGCTTGATAGTGTCATCCAGCGACGTATTGCCGCGGACGTAAATCCCAATCACATCCGACAGGTGAAAGTTCGCCTGCACCTCCTGCGCTGCCGCGTTCGGCGGCCCAGGATACCCGAACGTATGGAACACCTGGTCGCCGCGATAATCCTGAAGTAGCTGGTACTTCGGATCGTCGCCGATGACCGGCATCGGCTTCTGGAACAGGTTTTCGTACATCGGCATGTTGTAGCCGGTGGACGCCGTCATGGCGTCCTTCCAGATAGCCAGGTAGTCATGCAAGAACGCCTTGGCCGCATCCTGGTTCTTCGCAAAGTTCCAGATCGAGTAGACGTTCACGTCGGGCATGTTCTGCGGGCCAGACGGTCCGCCCAGCGGTTGCCCGATGCTGATGCTGTCGTACAGCTTCTGCGCATCGGGATCGGGTTTATCCGGCGGCGGCTGGATACTGCGCAACGAGCTGATCGCGTCGTGGATGAAGCTGCCTTGCCCGGAGCCGAGGTAGCGATTGTCGGAGACATTGTCCCAGGCAAAGACCTCCGGCTCGTTTGCCTCTTGATAGAACGCTTTGGCGAAATCGAGAAAGCTGCGGAACTCCTTGGTGTCGACGTTGAGTGTCTTACCGTCCTGCTGCACTTCACTTGCGCCGAACGTCCACATGACAGCGCGCCAGTTGTGTTCGGAGTCATTGCAGTGCGAAATCGCGAGGCCCGCTGGGTTGTTGCTCTGTGTCTTCAACTTGCCGCACGCCTGGCGCACGTCGTCCCACGTTTGCAGCTTCGGGCTGCCGATGGACTGCATCAAATCGTCGCGGATCAGCGGCGCCACAATAATGTAGAAGTTGGGCAGGCCGCGCCAGACGCCGTTCACGAAGCCCATGCCCTTGGCCAGCGTATTTGGCTGGCCGTATTGCTCGATCGCGAAATTCACCAGATCGCCAACGTCCACGAACTGGTTCTCATAGCGGTAGGTCTGGACCAGACCGTTGAACTCGATGATGTCATGGCCCGATTTCGCGGCGGACTCGGCCGCGAAGCGGGCCGGCAAGTCGAGGTTGTTGATGTGGTCGACCGTGACGTTGACGTGGTTCTTGCTGCCCCAGTCGGCGGCCATCTTGTCGAACCACGTGTCATACGCCGGCACGAAATGACTCCACTGGAGGATAGTGAGATCGCCGCCGAGGTTCTGGCTCGTCACCGCTGCCGTGGTCGGCGCGGGCGCCGCGGCAGTGGTTGGCTTGGCAGCGGCGGTGGGTGCGGCGGCGGCGGCTGCCGGAGCGGTCGCAGCCGTGGTGGCCGCGGCCGCGGGCGGCGTCGCCGGCTGCGGAGCCGCGGCAGGAGCGCTTGTCGCGGGCGGCGGTGCAGCCGGTGTACTACAGGCCGCGCTCAGCCCCAGCCCGAACACGCCCGCGCCCAGTAGGCGCAACGCCCAGCGTCGCGTGACGGCTGTCGACTTCACCAGGTTGTCCACGTGCTGCACCACTCTCCAACTCCTTTCCCGAACCGCTACTTCAGCGCGCCGCCGGTTATGCCCTCGACGAAGTAGTCGAGGAAAAAGTTGTACAGAATCGCGACTGGAATTCCGGCAACCAGGGCACCGGCCATGAGCGAACCCCAGAAGTACACGTCGCCGCGGATGAGATCAGTCACGACACCGAGGGTGACCGGTTTTTCGGGTGAGCTCGACACAAATGTCGCCGCGTAGACGTACTCTTGCATGGCCAGCGTGAAGGCAAAGATGGCAACCGTCAGGATGCCAGCCATGCTGAGCGGCAGCACCACGCGGAAAACGGCCTGCAGTCGATTACAGCCATCCACCAGCGCGGCTTCCTCGATCTCGAGCGGGATCGTCCGAAAGAACCCTGCCAGCAGCCAGAGGCAGAATGGAATCGTGAAGGTCGGATAGACGACCACGAGGCCCCACTTGGAGTTGAACAGGCCATGGCTGGCGACGATTTGCGCCAGCGGCAGGAACAGGATCGTCGGGGGGACGACGTAGCTGAGAAAGATGCCGATCCCGATGTGGTCGGCGGCAAAGAAGCGAAGCCGTGCCAGCGCGTACGCGGCCGGCAGTGACACCAACAGCGTGATCAGAACGACCCCCGCGGAGATCGTGAACGTGTTGCCCAGCCATGTCGCGAATTTGGTGGATGTGAACAGGTACGTGTAGTGATCGAGCGTGAGGGGCTGCTGGAACCAGAACGGGATGGTCTGCGGATTGACGAGATCGCGGTCGGCTTTGACCGAGGTCATCAACATCCAGAACACCGGGAACACGGCGATGACCATGAAAAACGCGAGCGCGACGTAGAACCCGACGTCGGCCAGCCGCTTCTTGCTGAGCCAGCTGCGTTGGGCCGGCCGGACCAGGACGGCGGCGTCGGCGGCCATGGCTCAGATCTCACGCCTCCGCAGGGAGCGCAGCATGAGCACCACCATCGCCACGAGGAGGGGCAACATGAACAGGGCGATCGCGGACCCGCGGGCCAGATCGCCTCCCAGCACGCCGGTACGGAATGCCAGAGTGGGCAGGGTCTCGGTGGCGTTTATCGGCCCGCCGTTGGTCAGCAGGTACACGACGCTTAGGTCCGTGAAGGTGAACACGACGTCAAACGTCAAGCCCACGAACAGGATGGGTGCGATCATCGGCACGATCACGCTGTGCCACCGGCGCCACCAGTTGGCCCCGTCGACCTTGGCCGCGTCGATGATTTCAGTAGGCACCGAGGTGAGCCCGGCAAGCACGATGATTGCGCTGAACGGAAAACCGCGCCAGACGTTCACCGTCAGGACGGCGATCATGGCGTAGTTTGGATCGCCCAGCCAGTTGGGATAGGGCGAATGGATGATTCCGAGATGCGCGCCGACCCAGTTCACAACACTGAACTGTGGATCGAACATGCCGAACTTGAACGCCAACACGCTGAGCGCGATCGGCAAGGTCCATGGCAGCATCAGGAATCCACGAATCACCTTGCGGGCTCTGAATTGCCTGAGCAGCAAAAACGCCAGCGACACGCCCAGGATGCCCTTGAACACGCCGGACCCGACCGTAAAGATGAACGAGTCTAGAAGCGCCTTCTGGAATTGACTGTCGCCGATGATGTTGGCGTAGTTCTGCAGGCCGACGAATTGGCCCACGCTTTCCTGGACGGACGCCGTGCTGAGACTGAAGTAGAGCGCCAGGAAGAACGGGTAGCCGAGCAGCGCCACCATGTACAGGACCGCTGGCGAGACAAGCACGTAGGGTGTGACCGCCTGGCGCCACAACCAGCGTCGACCCCCACCCGGCACGACGGCGCGTGCACCCGCGAGGGGTTGATTGACGCCTAACGCCACTGTGGCCCTCGCTGGCTCAGGGGCGCCTCCAAGGATACGCGCAATCCTCCCCTGCTCACCACACCTAAGATAGCGCCCCTGTTAAGCGCCGCCGCATTAAGAAAAACCAAACAGCCGTTGGTGCAGCCGATGCTACATCGTGTGCTGGCATGACGCACTGGGGTGTGACCGGCGTTGCACAGCCAGCGAACCGCCGGTGGGGGTAGGCAGAACGAATACACGCTCCCGGCGAGATCGTACGACCCGTGGTCCGGCTTGGCAGCGCTTTGCTGGAGCATACGCGAGGTTGGTCGCGAAGTTGGCGCTGACGACTATCTGGAAAGAACGTTCAACCTGCGCGAGGTCAGATGGTCCTGCTGGTCGGCGATCCGCTGACTTGACAACGTGGCCACGCTCATCGATCGTGGCGGGCTGGGTGTGGCCCAGGCATGGCAGGCGCCAGGCAATTCCTGGCCTCGACGTGGTCACGCGTCCATGCACAGAAGGTCCCCTCGGTCGTGGTCGAGCAGCGCCAGTGACCGGCAGAACGGCCGCGCTTGATCTGGTACATGGTCCCCGCATCAGCGGCCCGGCTGGGCCGCGGCAGGTCGCGGTCGGCGACATGTGGCCGCTGGCAGGCCCTGGCTCCTGTCCTACCGAGCACTTCCCAGGGTAGGCAGCTGGACGGCCGCCGCCATGTGCTCGCCCGCGAGCGGGTTGTCCAGCATCGCATCGCGCGGATGGTATGCCCGATGGGCATGGGGCAGCCGCGGGACAGACCTGTGTCTCCTGTGAAGCCAGGTTGATATCAAGGTGTGCCCGAAATACCCGCGGAATAGGCCACAACCCGGCGTGACCTATTGACGGATTCAAAGCTGATCGCCAGGGCGGTGTGGAATCCGGCGGTGTGCAGTAAACATGACCGCGTAGCAACTGAAGACGCCGGCGCGGCCCCGCCTTGACGACCGCCGTCTCAGGGCGTCGTCTCGGAAATGTGAAACACCCGAAAATTCAAGGTGCGGGGATCGGCGGCGGTGGGCGCGACGCTGTCCTCCACATGCAGGCGGTACCGGAATTCGGTCGCACTGGCCGGCACCTCGATCGAGACTGTGCTTGCCCGGCTGACCTGGTACTCCCCGACGACTCGATCATGGGGCGCCAGAACCTCGAGCTTGAGCGGCTGGTCGTCCGGTCGCGCCCCCGGTTCTAGCTGCAAATTGATGACCTCCGCGCCCTGCTCGGACCCGTCCGCGACCAGCTCGGCATCGTTGTTCACCCACCGAAAGGTCTGCCCGGCGTATGTCTCGAAAGGGTACCAGCCATCGCCCAGCCGGACCGCTGCTGTCGGATCCACGATGTCGGCCGAAGCCGAGCTATCCGGATCGTAGGGCTTCATCCAGCTGGAATAGCGCATGAAGCGAAGCGGGTCTTCTGCCCCTCGTTCGATCCGCGCCATCGGCCGATATCCAACCGCGCTGATTCCATCTGGTAAGAGCAAGTCGGGAAAGGTCTTGAGGAGTGTGACGCGGCCGCCCGGCGCCAGGTCGAACGCCATTACTTCGCTATATGAGTACTCATATTTTCCGATCGGCCTGCCCAAGACTTTGAAATCACCGAACACTACGCCATTCGGCGAGTAGGTCGGCTGCCAGCCCATCACATCTCGTGCGCTCAGTATGCCATTGACGTTCAGTGCTACCTGCGTCGCTTCACTCACGTCATAGTTCAGGCCGAACGGCACCGATGTGAAGTCGTCTGCAACGAACAGAATCAGGGTCCCCGGTGCAATCTTCGGAGCGATCGCGTGAATCTGCTGGTACACGTACACCAGCTTCGAAAAGTCCGTAGTTGTCTTGTACCTGATACTGTTTGACTGGGCGAACAGTGCAGCTGTTGTCGAAACGAGTACCAGCGTGGCGCTGGCGGCCATCAAACTTAATTGCTGTGCCCGCGGTCGCAGCAAGCTCGACATGAAGCCCAGGCCGAGTGCCCAGAACGTAGCCTGAACCGGGGCCGCGAAGAACTGCGTGCGGAGCACATAGCTGAACTTGAAGTAGGGAAGGACGCTCAGCACGCAGAG
>JAFAPL010000686.1 GCA_019247135.1 Chloroflexota bacterium
TGCCGCACGTCACGCGTCCGCGACCACTCGCGGACAACAAGTGCTCAACATGCGGGTGTTAGTCTCGCCATCGCGAAGATGGCTGGTCGTCCCAGACAACCTCAGACTCCAGCAGCCCGGGCTCTTGAAGTCGCGGAGGGCGTAACCCTGCTGTGGCTTTCAGCTCGTCAAGGCGCTTGCCGGCGGCCCGGCTTCTTCGAATGACACGGATCATCCACCACCAAACAACAATGAGGGCGATGGTGCCGAAAACGAACCAAGGTCTGTAGCTCGGGACCAACGGGAAGGGCCAGACGCTGACCGCGCCAGCCAGAAGCCATTGGCACCCGTCGAGTTCGAGGACTGGGTCGGCGCGCGCTTCGAGGATCTCGGCTACAGGGTTAAATCGACCGCGCTCTCTGGCGACCACGGCGTCGACCTGGTCGCGACGCGTGACGGCGAGAAGGTCGTCATTCAATGTAAGCGGTATCGCGACTGGAAGATCAGCGAGCATGTCATGCGCGGCCTGTACGGTACCATGCAGCACGAATCTGCTGACCGCGCGTATCTGGTCACGACCAGCTATCTGACCGCTCCGGCACGCACCTGGTGCCGCGGCAAACCCATCGAAATCTGGGACGGCAGCTGTCTCAGCAGCATGAGCACCAGCTCGGCTACCGCGCCTTCGCCTGCCGCCAAGCACTCAGACCGTGGACACGCGTTGAGTCCGCGGTGCCCGAGATGTGAGTCCGTGCTGATCGAGAGGCGCAACCGCCATACTGGCGAGGCGTTCCTGGGCTGCCCGAGCTATCCCGAATGCAAATACACCCGTTCGTTGCCGCTCGCCGCGTCGTAGACGATGCGTGCGAACGATGCGAACCTGCACCGACCGCCTGCAAACCAAGACTCTCGTGAGTTTTCTACCAAACGGTCTCCGGCGGCGCGCTCAGTGCGCGTCAGCGGATGGCGCATCCGCCGCCTCAGGCACGAGTCGCATTTCATTCACCAGAGGATCAGGCGAGTCCGAGCGGGTCTCGTCGCTTAGCTTTAGGCCACGCACGGCTCGGTTCATCACCGTGTGCGCCACCGATGAGGTGCGTGGGGGGAATGGGCTACCAGGACCTGATTCGCATGGAGATCGTCGAAGTTGTACGGCGCTCACGAGCGGGTGAAGCGCAACGCAAGCACGCGCGGAACGGGCATGACGCACGAGACGGTGAAGAAGTACGTGCGGGCGGCTAGGCAACTGGGCTCCACCATGTACTCGTCCGTATCCAAGTGCGTAGTGATTTGATTCTCAGGCTTGGGCCTTGTCGGTTATACCCGCCCTGGTCCGGACGACGTTTCCGCTAACGGCCTAGCGAACGAACTGAGCAGTGTTGTCGCAGCAAGTGTTTGGCTGGAGACGGCCACCACAGCTGAACTCCACGGTGGAACCTTGCGGTCGCTGAGCCTTTCATACGGAAGAAGAAGCTCGCCGAGCTGCTGTCCACCCGCGGAAAGCGGCTCGCGGTGCCGCTTCGGCTGCACTGGTCCGCCCCGCCGCCATTTCCTTCAAGCGTTAGTTAATGTGCAAACGGATCGAGCGGGTCCCAGAAGTCTGAGGGCCCGCAGGGCGCTCATCTGCTCGCCGCTCGCTCCGTGCCGAGCGTGCAGCCGAGTGGCGCAAGCGTCGTCAGGTCCGAGCCACGGAGATCGAACTCGCTGTTGATGGTGCGGTCGGGGGGGTGAGGTCGTCTACCGTAAGTGACGAGGAAAGGGGGAGCCATGAGCGATCGCACCGGCAAAGTCCTGGCACAAGTGGGGTTCCTGCTCATCGTTTTCTCCGGCGTCTGGCTGGTAGCGGCCGAGATACCGTTGTTTCGTCTCGCAACTGAAAGGATGATCGTCGCGGGCATCGCGCTCGCAGTCGGAGGTGCGCTGCTGATCGTGGCCACCCGCTGGGGAAATTTCGGCTAGGTTGCCTGGTTCCCCGAGCATGGTGCCTCGTCCTTGCTACCGTAGGCAGGGTGGCTCGTGATGGAGGTGCGATGTGGCTACGCCCTACCTGTTTGAGGACCGCGAGGCGGAACAGCGCCGCTTGGACGCGCAAGCGCAGTTATTGGACCCGCTCACCGAGCGTGTCTTTCGCGCAGCCGGGTTGGAGCCGGGAATGCGCGTGTTGGACCTCGGGTCTGGCGCCGGGCACGTCGCTCTGCTGGCGGGCCGCCTGGTTGGCGCTGAGGGCCATGTCGTCGGCGTCGAGCGCGATCCCCAGGCCGTCACGAGCGCCCGCGAGCGGGCAGCCGCGGCCGGCGTCAACAGCGTCGAGTTCGTTGTCGGCGACGTGCAGACACTAGAGGGCGTCGACGGCACGTTCGACGCGGTGGTGGGCCGGCTGATCCTGATGTATCTGCCCGATCCCGCGGAGGCGCTGCGTCGGGCGGCCAGCCACCTCCGTCCCGGCGGGGTCGTCGTTGCCCACGAGGCCGACCTCGCCTATGACTGGGCCGCGCCGCAAACAGAGCTGTGGGGTCAGGTCCGCGGCTGGTTCTTGCAGACGCTGGCCGCGGCCCACATCGAACCACGCATGGGCTTGCGCCTGTACCGCTGCTTGGTGGACGCCGGGCTCTCCGCGCCGACCTTGACGCTCGAGACGGCCGTGGTCGGCGGCCCGGAGGCACCCACCTGGGGGTGGGCGAACCTGGTGCGTGGGATCGTGCCAGTCATGGAGCGCCTCGGAGTGGCGACCGCCGCCGAGGTCGATGCGGACACGCTGGCCGACCGGCTGCTGGCCGAACTTCGGTCGGAGGAAGGCGTCGTCATTGCGCCGCCCATGGTCGGTGCGTGGGCGCGCACAGGATCGTCGGTGCGTCCATAAGACGCGCGAGTCCCCTGGCGCGCAATGGCTCGAGCATCGCAAGCGGGCGCGGTACGAGTAACACTCCAGCGGTTGCGAGGGAAGCTAGAAGACGACCCGAGTGATCCGACGTTGCTCCAGACCATCCCCGGCGTAGGGGTGCGACTGAAGTCAGAGCCACCGCCGGTCTAGGCGTGCGGAGGCCGCAAACTCCGGCATGCGCGGCGGCTGGTAGTTGGGCCATAGCCACGATCACATGATCGCGCTATCGCAACGTGAAAGCATCAGAAGCTGAGGCGCCAGATGCCCTCGTTGGTCGCGCCGAGGAGAACGCTGCCATCCGCTGCGCGCGCCAGGGCGTTCACCCAACCGATGTCCTGGCGACCCATATAACGCCACGTACGCCCAGCATCGGAGGAGGCGCGAACCCCGGTTAGCGTCGGGTCAGGCGTCTGGCCGGCGGCGACCCACACCGTGTCAGGGTTGGTCGGGTCGTAGGCCACGGCGCACAGCCGCTGCACTG
>JAFAPL010000792.1 GCA_019247135.1 Chloroflexota bacterium
GGCGACGGGCGACTCTGACATCGTGGCAGCTTGGCGGCCGACATTTCTGGCACCTGTTGAGCACATTCGTGCTGGGTTCACTGCCTGTCGCGCTGCCCATCGCCGTCTTCTATCTCCTGGCCGAGCACTTCGGTCCTAACGCTCTCAGCGCAGCCCTGGTCGCCGCTAGCTGGCAACTCGGGTGGGTCGTCGTGCAGTCGACGCGGCCGGTCCTGATCCCGGCGCTGCATACCGCCTACGAGGACATCTGGCGCGTCGATTGACAGCGCTGGTGGCGGGACCTGTACCGTTTCCGGCCACGTTGTAGGCAAATCGGAGAGGGAGGGACTATGGCTGATAGGGTCCCCGTAAGCATTACGGTGAACGGGAGCACGTACGCCCGCGAGGTCGAGCCGCGCGACCTGCTCGTGTACTTCCTGCGCGAGGAGTTGGGCCTGACGGGAACCCACGTCGGGTGCGACACGAGCCAGTGCGGCGCGTGCACCGTGTGGCTCGATCAGCGGCCTGTGAAATCGTGCACGTTGTTCGCGGTCCAGGTCAACGGTCGCTCGATCCGGACCATCGAGGGCCTGGCGACCGATGGTCAGCTGCACCCGGTGCAGGAGGCGTTCTGGAACGAGCACGGACTCCAGTGTGGCTTTTGCACGCCCGGGTTCATCATGACCGCCGCCGCGCTGCTGGAAACGAACCCGTCGCCCAGCGATGCGGAGATCCGTAAGGGACTCGAAGGCAACCTGTGTCGCTGTACGGGCTACACGAACATCGTCAAAGCGGTCCAGACCGCCAGCCAGGCCATCGCCTCACGCAGCGTGGTGCCAGGCCTGGCCGCCACTGCCCCGGCCGCTGAACGCGCCGTCGCGCACGACTAAGGAGAAGGTATGGCGATTTCTCAGATGATCGGCGCGAAGATTCACCGCCGCGAGGACCCGCACCTCATCACTGGCGGCGGTCGATATGTCGAAGACCTCATTCGGCCAGGCACCCTGAGCATGGTCGTTGTGCGCAGCCCGCATCCGCACGCGAGGATCATTTCGATCAACAGCGAGCGCGCCAGCGCCATGCCCGGCGTGCTCGCGGTGCTGACGGCGAAAGATTTCAAGCCACTGCTCACGGGCACACACCCCGTCGCGCCCGCGTTCGTCCCGGAAAAGCACACCGTTCCCGACAGGTTTCCCATTGCCGAAACGGAGGTCGCGTTCCAGGGCGAACCTGTTGCGGTCGTGCTCGCCGAGACGCGAAAGCTGGCGGCCGATGGCGCGGAAGCCGTCGAGGTCGAGTACGAGCCGCTCCCAGCAGTCATGGATCTGTTCAAGGCGCTCGAGCCCGACAGTCCCAAGGCACACGGCGATGCGGTCGATAACAAAGCCTGGGATCTGACCTACTCGGCCGAAGACTCCGTCCAGGAGGCCTTCGCGCAAGCCGAGGTGGTGGTCAAAGAACGCATTCTGCAGCAGCGCCTCGCGCCAACGCCGATCGAGCCGCGTGGCGTCCAGGCCGAATACAACACCTTCGACGATCAGCTGACGATCTGGATGGCGACGCAGAACCCGCACTTCATTCGCCTGTTCGTATCGGGTGCGATGGGATTACCCGAGACGAAGGTGCGGGTTGTCTCGCACGACGTGGGGGGCGGCTTCGGCAGCAAGATCTCGCCGTACCCGGAGGATTACCTCGTTGCGGCCGCGGCCAGGATCCTGAAGCGACCCGTGCGATGGACGGAGACGCGCACCGAAAGCCTGCAGACCACCACGCACGGGCGTGGGCAGGTGTTCGACGTGGAAGTCGCTGCCAAGCGCGATGGATCGCTGCTCGCCATGAAGGTCACGCAATACCTCGACACGGGAGCGTACGTCGGCACGTTCGGCGCCTTCCAGGCGTGCGCGTGCCTGCTCGCCGGTGGAGGCTACAAGTGGCCTGGCGGCATCGCCGCACGCACCATCGGCGTGCTGACGAACCGAGTCCCGACCGACCCGTATCGCGGCGCGGGCCGACCTGAGGCAACGCACAACATCGAGCGCATGATGGACGTCCTCGCCGCCGAGATCGGCATGGATCCGGCGGAGATCAGGCGCAAGAACTTCATTCAGCCGAACGAGTTTCCGTTCACCAACAACTTCGGTCTGACGTACGACTCCGGCAACTACGACGGCGCACTGAGCAAGGCGTTGGAGCTGGCGGGCTACCAGGATTTCCGCCGTCAGCAGGCCGAAGCCCGTCAACAAGGTCGGTACCTCGGCATCGGCCTGTCCACCTGGATTGAGATCTGCGGTTTCGGGCCATCCGCCGCCACCGCGGGCGCGACGGGCGGCATCGCGCTGGTGGAGTCGGCCGAAGTTCGGGTGCACCCGACCGGCTCGGCGCAGGTGTTCGTCGGCACGCACGCCCACGGCCAGGGGCACGACACGACATTCGCGCAGATCGCTGCCGACACCCTCGGCCTACCGTACGAGCACATCGAGGTGCTTCACGGCGATACGGCCCAGGGGCCCGCGTTCGGTTACGGCACCTACGGCAGCCGCAGCCTTGCCGTCGGTGGCATGGCCGTACGCAAAGCCTCGCAGCGCATCGTCGAAAAGGCGCATCGGATCGCCGCCCATCTGCTCGAGGCCTCGACCGATGACGTCATCTTCGAACAGGGTCGGTTCCACGTCCGCGGCAACCCGACGCAGGCAAAGAGCATGGGCGAGATCGCGTTCGCGGCGTACGGCGCGAGCCTACCTGAAGAGACCGACCACGGCCTGGAAGCAATCTCCTACTTCGATCCGCCGAA
>JAFAPL010000924.1 GCA_019247135.1 Chloroflexota bacterium
TCGCGACGTTTCTGCTGCCGATCTTCATGCGGCGATTCCGCCGCAAGCCGACACTCGCGCCCGCCAGGGTTGCGCCCGCGGTCAGGCCCGTTGATATCGAAACAGAAGTGCGCCCGCTATCCCGACGGCGTGTGGCGCACAACGGACGCCGCCGCCCCTCGCGTGCCGCGCGCCGCTAGCACTTCCGCCGCCGCACGGTAGCCAGTTGCAATCGCGCCGTGCACGGTCGCGTGGTGGCCGGTGAACTCGGTCGCTTCGCCCGCAAAGAACAGCGTATCGGCCACAGGCTGGGCCAGGGCCCGCTGAGCTCGCAATCCTCCGACGCCGACGTAGCTGTACGCGCCACCCGCGAATGGATCTGCCTGCCAGTTGTGCACATGCACCCCGACCAGCCTGCGCTCGGCGCGCCGACCGAACAGCGAGACCAGGTTACGGACGGCGCAGGACTCGATTTCCTCGTCGGATAGCCTGGCGAGCTCGGCCGCGGCCGGTCCGCCGCACCAGCCGACCAGCACCGGCGCGATCACCGGGTACGTCGTCCACCACACCTGAAATGCAGGGCTGCCAGTCTCCAGCCAGCCCATGCTGGCCTGATCGCGGGTCCACCAGAAGGGTTCATCGAAGACTGCCGCGACCTTGATCACGCTACCCATGCGCAACAGGCGCATCGCGCGTTGCTTTTCATCCAGCGGCGGATCGAACGCAATGTCGTGCTGCAACACAGGCAGGGGAACCGCGACCACTATTCGTTCGGCCGAGAACGTTCGCCCATCGACGAGAGTTACGTCGACTTGCCCCGGTGTCCAGGCCACCGACGCAACGATCGCGTGGCAGACCACGGCGTCGTTCGCGAGCGCAGCGTGCAACCCGGCGAGCACACCGCCGTAGCCGAGCGGGAGCCGAAAAATGTGGTCCTCGTGATTGGCTGCCTCGGCGCGATGCTGTCGGACCAGTGCGCGGGCGCTGATCTCGCTCGGGTCGGCGGCGTCGTAGGCGTTGATCCAGTACAGCGCTCTGTCGTTGTCAGGCGTTTGCACGCACTGAGCGAACTCCGCGAGAGAACAGTCCGCCGCAAGCCGACGTGTCGCCAGCGCCTCGAACAGCGCATTATGTCCGTGCCGAGCCGTCGAGGCGCGCTGCATTCGACCGTTCGCCATCCGCCAGGCGCCGCCGTTCAGCTCGTACAGCAAGAGACCTGCCTCACGTGCAAGATCGAGCGTGACCGCTGGCGTTCCCTGCACAAACTCAGCGCCAAGCTCGATTGCAACTGGCAGCCGTGGTTCGTGAAGCGAGTAAATGCGGCCGCCGACACGGTCTCGAGCTTCGAGAATGCGGACAGAGAGGCCCGCGTCTGCCAGTCTGGAAGCGGCCGCCAGCCCAGCCGCGCCCGCGCCGATCACGATTACGTCCGTTCGAGTGCTTGACGCGGTGGCGGCCCGGCCCGCACGATCAGACGTAATGGCGGGTTTCGGCATCATGCTCGGGCTGATGGCGCTGGTGGGCGGGCTCCTGTTCGCGTTCGGGCTGATGGGTGATCAGAAGGTGCTGATCGGCGCTGGTCTCCTGGTCATCGCGCTGACCGCCATTTTCGGAGTCCAGCCCGACTGGCCCATCAAGCGTCCGGAGTGAGGCTGATCTGCCGCGTTTGACTCGCGTCAAAAACGCGAGTGCGACCGCGCCGATGAGCAGTACGAGCACGACGAGACCGGCGATGTCGGCCGTGTCCTGCGTCGATTGAGGCGGCGGCGACGTGTTCTCGAGAGACACTCGGACGACGCCTTCACGACCAAGCACGTACAGCATGCCCGAGACACGCGCCATCGCTACCTGTCGCGCAGCAACATTGATCTGGGGCGAACCAGGTCCGCCGAGCTCACCGAGCGATGCGCCACGGGGTGTGTACACCTCGACCAGGTGCCGATCGGTATCGGGCGCATACACGCGTCCAAGCTGATCGACGGTTACCCCGAACGGACGGAACCCGGTCGTCCACGCGTCACTCGGATTCAAGGCTGAATCGAAGCGCTCGATGCGTCCGTTTTCCCAATCCGCCACGAACAGACTCCCGTCCGGCCCAAACGCGACGTCCATCGGCTGGGTGAAGCCACCCATGTCGGCTCCTGCGTGTCCAAGCTCACGCAGCACGCTGCCGTCCGGCGAGAGGACCAGAATGCGGTTCCTGCCGGTGTCCGCAACATACAGGTCACCGCCCGCGTCAAGCGCCAGGCCGTTGAGTCCGTACGTGCCCAACGGGTTCAGGTCGATGATCGAAAGCAGGTTGCCGCTTGCGTCCAGACGCAGGATGCGGGGGTTGCCGCGGTCGAGCACGTAGATGCTGTCGCCCTGCACGGCCAGCCCCGCGGGTACGGCAAGACTCGTCGACCCGAGCCGTGGTCCCCATTCGCTGAGGAGATGTCCCGTCGGATCGAACCGCATCACCGTGTTGCGGCCCTGATCGGTTACCAGCAGATTGCCGCTCGGCTCGACGCTGAGAAACGCAAGCATCGAGTCAGACGGCGCGCCGCCGCCAGCTTTCAGCATCAGATCGGCAGCGGTGACGCGCACGCCTGGAATGGCTGGCTCGCTGCTGGAAGCGCGAGGCAACGGGAGTTGAACCCCCGTCACTCCGACCGCGATGGCAACAAGCGCCGCGAGTGTCAGTGCGCCAACCAGTCTCCGCGAGGCCGTCACACCCCATAATAGGCGCGCACATGGAGGGCCAAGCCCACGCCACGCTGCGGCACTGGCGCGCGTTTGGCGCCTCCGAGTGGCGGCACGTCCGCGAGGGCGCGCTCGGCCTGGCACTCGGCAGCCTGGCGCCCGTCGCCGTGTTCTACGCGGCGTTCCGCTTGTGGGGGTTTTCGGCGGCGGTCGTCCTCGTGCTCGCGTGGTCGGCTAGCGTGTTCGCGTGGCACCTCCACCGAACCGGGAAACGGGACGTATTCAGCGCCACCACCTTCGCTATGGCGTGCCTCAAGGCCGCGGCTGGACTGGTCTCACAGAACCCCATGCTGTATCTCGGGTGGCCGTCGCTGGAGAACCTGATCTACGGCACGGCCTTCCTCGGCTCCGCCTTGCTAGGCCAGCCCTTGCTCGCGTTGTACGCGCGGCGGCTGTACCCGATTCCCGACAGCGTGCGCGAGTCGGACGCGTTCAAGCGGGCCTTTGGGGTGGCATCGTTCGCGTGGTTCTGCGGCTACGCGTTGAGAGCGATCGTGCGTTTGTGGCTACTTGTCACGTTGCCGCTGGAGCTCTACCTGATCGCCGATACCATCGCCAGCTGGCCGATCAACATCTCGCTGGTCGCGTTCACGACGTGGTTTCCACTGCGCGAGCTGCAACGCGCAGGTCTGATGCGCACGCGGCCTCTGCCGGGCGAGGTCATCGAGGCCGCCGAACTCCTGGTTGAAGAGACCGCGTCCGGCACCGTGTGAACGTCATGGAACGCGAGCTCAAGCTGGTTCCCGCGGACGTCGCGACGCTGAACCGCCTCGCCAGGCTCGAGGCGCTCGGTCCATTCAAAGTTGCGAGTCGCTCAGAAGAACGGCAGCGCAACAGCTTCTTCGACACGCCCTCGCATAGCCTCGAGCAGGCGCACGTCGGCTTTCGCCGCCGCGTCGTTACCGGCAGGCGGCTCGCAACGTGGACGATCAAAGGCGAGGGTGGCGTCGTCCGCGGTGTCGTCTCACGGCCTGAGATCGAGCTCGAGCTTGACGCGGACATGCCGCCCGCGCT
>JAFAPL010000050.1 GCA_019247135.1 Chloroflexota bacterium
CCGCTAGTCGCTAGCACAACGAGAAGCCCCACGACCAGCACGCAGCGGACGAGACGGACCATTTGCTGCCATCATGCGGCGGGCTCCCGAACACCTCCCGGACCACCGCCAGCGGTTGCCTGAATTCCTGCCGAACGTGCGACAGGAAATAGCCAGGCCATCAACTGGCTCATTCAGTCCCTGGCCTGGTTGCCAGGCCTACCGTGGGCGTATGCGAGGTCTCGCGGCCGCTGGCCTACTGGCACCCGTCGTCCTGTTCTGCCTGAGCGGCGCGCCACCGGCCATGGCGTACGGAATTCCGTGTCCGGATCAGACCGCCGCGGCCGGACAAGCCGGGGTGACATCGGAAGCTGTCGGCGAGTCCTGGGCGAATACTGTTCAGAGCATTGCTGATTCAAAGGACTCGATCAGCACCGAGGCACCGGAAGTCCTGCCACTCTGGCAAACGATCATGGGCCAGCTTGGTGCGATTGACGTTCCGGTGCCGGGCAACAACGCTCCTGGTGGGCCGGTGCAGCACTGGATCAACGTGGATTCGGTGAGCGATCTGACAAAGCTCAACGCCGGTCTCGCTGGACCGGACGGAACTCAGCGCGCATCAGTCGCCCGACTGGCAGCATTGGTGACGCAGGCGCAGTCGCAGGCGGTCGCGGTCGGCCAAGCCAATCAGCAACTGACGGACGCGGTGACCGAACTGGCACATTGCGAAATCAGCCTGGCACCCACACGGCTGGGCAGATAACTGTTGCGCGAGCTCCGTCGAGCTCCGGCCCAGGCCGCATGGGAACGTCCAATACCTCGGGGTCGGGGGGACGTGGCTCAGTCGCTTGCTTCCAGTCCGAACAGTGGCCGCATAGGCTTCACTCCAGACTGCCGGTCGCAGGTGTCACCGACCGGCTGTCCGTTGAAGCGACAGCCCAATCCGAACGCCACCTGGAGCGTGGCCACCAGTGAATGGTGATTGTACGGAGTCGGGTCGCGCATCGGACGCGCGTCATGGTTGCGAATGACAATCGTGGCTACTCGACCGCCGCCACTTGTCGTGGGGTCATCGCCGCCATCACAACAGCCCAGGTTGGTGCTGCCTTCGTCGAAGGTGATGACAATCGCGTTCTGACCGCGCGGCCAGAAGTCGGAGCGCATGATTCCCTCGACTGTCGACTTGAGGTACGCGTCGGTGCCTTGGGACAGCTGGGGGTCCGGGCAGACAGACTGACCGTGCTCGTCGTGGCACTGGTCTGGCGCGATGAATGCAAAGTTCGGCACGTTGCCAGTTTCCAGGTCGTCTACAAGGTTGGTGTCCGGTACAAGGTTCGCCATTTCGGCCGGACTGCTGGACACATGCATGAAGTTGACGAAGCCGTTGTGCTTGGACGCGTACAGGCAGGCGGTCGCATCGGGATAGCAGTTGCCGGTAAAGCCGGCGACCGGCAGATTCTGAAAGTAGCCCCGCCAGGTCAAGCCAGCGCGTTCCAGCTGATCGACGATACTCGCCTGCGAAATCTGGTGTGTCTGATACGGTGCGTCGTCCTGGATGCCGTAATCGTCGCCACCTACGAGTGAGACATAATTGCCTTCACTTGGGTGAATCGTCCCATAGTAGTTGGTTGCAAGGCCGAAGCGGCCAGCCAGGTTGTTCAGCGTTGGAAACTGCTTGGTGTTGCCGATGACATCAGAAAATTCTGTGTTTTCCTCGACGATCACGAAAATATGGTCGTAGCCACTTTCACGATGCGCGCCGTCATCGGCCGACGCGACTGCGATCGGTACGGTGGCGAGCGTCAGCAAGAGAGCTAGCAGCGTGTGCTTCAAGCGCATGGCGGCTTTCTCCGATCGATCCCTGTGTAGATAGTCCAGTGCGCAGCTGCATTGCCAGCCTAGCACGTGGATTGGTTAACCGCAGTCGATCAGGTTGTTAGCGGTTTGGGGGCTATCGGATCCGCGATCTGATGAAGGCGGAGCCGCGTTCGACGAGCATCACCAGCACGTACGTTAGAATCAGCAGCGTTGCTACCTGCCGATATTGAAAGAGGTTCATGGCCGTCAAAATGAGAAATCCGATGCCGCCCGCTCCAACGAACCCCAACACCAGCGACGAGCGCACGTTCTCATCCAATCGAAACAATGCAATCCCAGTCAGCGACGGCATGAGCGCCGGCACAATCGCGTGCGACACAATTTGCATGCGCGACGCGCCCGTGATCGATAGCGCCTCGATTGGACCCATATCCATGTCTTCGATCGACTCGGCAAATAAGCGGCCGAGCATCCCAATCGAGTGGACCGACAGGGCGAGTACGCCCGGAAACGGACCAAGCCCAACCGCCGTGACGAACAACAGCGCCCATACCAGGTCCGGCACGGCGCGAGTTACCGCGATAACACCACGCGCCAACATATAAAGCCCGCGCGACGGCGTCATATTTTCTGCCGCGAGCACGGCCAGCGGCACGGACAGCACAACCGCGACGCACGTGCCCAACAGCGCGATGTCGAGCGTCTCCAGCACACCCTGCAGCGCTTGTGGCAGATGGGTGAAGTCTGGCGGCACCGAACGCCGCAGAATGTCCGCCATGCCCGTTGCGCCGGTCCACAGGTCTTGGGGGTGCACCCGGGCGACGACGAGCGCCTGGCCGAGCAAAAGCGCAGCGAACGCCGCGAGCGTAAAGCGCACCAGCACCGCGCCGGAAGTAGTCCGTGGCAATGCTGCATCGATGCGTGCCGGTGCGGCCATCAGGCGCGCTCCGAGCGATACAGCGATGCGACCGCGTCCGGCTCCAGCGCAGCGGTCCAGGTATCGAACTGCAACTGACCGTGCCGCAAGCCGACCAGCCGGTGCGCATGGCGCAGCGCCAGCTCCGGCTGATGCAGCACGCACAGCACGCCAAATTTCTCGTCTGTAGCAAGGCGTTCGAGGAGCGAGAGCACGTCTTCGGCGGCTTCTGGATCGAGACTCGACACCGGCTCGTCGGCGAGAAGCACCCGTGGCCGCTGCGCGAGGGCACGCGCGATGGCAACGCGTTGTGCTTCTCCACCGGACAGCGTGTCCGCGCGTTTATTCGCCAGATGCAGCATGCCGAGTCGATCGAGTAGAGTCGCAGCTTCGAGCAGGGCCTGGCGGGGCAGCCAGCCGAGGGCAGTCCGCGGATCGCGCTGGCGGCCAAGCGAGCCCGTCGCAACATTTGCGAGCGCGGACCGACGCTTCACCAGGTTTGACTGCTGAAAAATCATGCCGACGGTCTGCCGCGCAGCACGCAGATCGCGCTTCTGCATGCGCGCCAGGTCTCGCCCCGCCACTCGGACGGAGCCCGCGCTGGGCTCGATCAGGCGGACGATGCAGCGCAGCAACGTCGACTTGCCGCTGCCGTTCGCGCCGAGAACCACGACCAGTTCGCCGGGCGCCAGCTTCAGGCTGACGGATTCGAGTGCGCGCCGGCCGCCCGGATAGTCTTTGGTCAGGCGCTGAACTTCCAGGATCGGCGGACTGGCCGGCGTTGGCGCGGCGGGCGCCGACAGCGACCCCACCGCGCTGCCGGTCACGACAGGCTGGCGAGGTCGATATTCAACGTCGAAACAAGACCGCGGATCTGATCGAAGTTCGAATCGTCGTCGGCCACCAGGTGGGTGCCGCCCATGCCCACGTCCGCGCTGAACATCTTTTGCACGTCCGGGCT
>JAFAPL010000099.1 GCA_019247135.1 Chloroflexota bacterium
CTCGGAGTTGCCGGCGCACAGGCGATGCAGCCGTCCACCGCGCCGAGCGGGATTGTGCGACTTGAGATCACCGGGGTGGAGTCACCGACGTTTGATGGACAGACTTTCGGCAACGTGGGCCAGTACGAGAAACTCACCGGCCGCGCGTACGGCGAGGTAGACCCCGAAGATCCTCGAAACGTGGTCATCGCCGATCTCGGCCTTGCGCCGAGAAATGCGGCGGGCATGGTCGAGTACGCAACGGACGTGCTGATTTTCAAGCCAGTTGATATGTCGAACGCCAATCATCGCCTGTTCTACGAACCGACCAACCGCGGCAACATCCTGTCGTTTCCGCAGCTGAACGACGCTACGACCGGTGGCAATAATCCCACGATTGCTGCCGATGCCGGTAACGGCTTTTTGATGTCCCAGGGGTACACCGTCCTGGAGAGTGGTTGGGATGTGACCGCGGCGCCGGGTGGAGGTCGATTCACCACGTCAGTTCCGGTGGCCAGGAATTCCGACGGCTCAACGATCACCGGTCCCGCGCTCGAAGAGCTTGTCGTCGACGACGATGCGACCAATGTGTTTCCTCTCACCTATGCCGCCGCCAGCCCGGACAAGGCTCAGGCGAGCCTCACCGTTCGCGAGCGGTACGAGGACCCGCCACTTCCGGTATCAGCGGACCAGTGGGAATACGTCGACGACACGCTGAGGTCAATTCATCTCGTTCCGGAGGGCACCACATTTCGGCGAGGCACGCTATACGAATTCGTTTACACAGCGCGTGACCCGCTGGTGGCGGGGCTGGGTTTTGCCGCCATGCGGGATCTCGCTGTGTTCTTCCGCCACGCCGACGCAGATCAGCAGGGTACGGCGAATCCGCTGGCTGGCAACATTCAATACGTCTACACCAGCTGCGTGTCACAACCGTGCCGCACGATGCACGACTTCGTCGGGCTCGGCTTCAACCAGGACGCGAGTGGCAGCAGGGTGGTCGACGGCGTGCTGAATTGGATCGGCGGCGGCGATGGCATCTTCATGAACTACCGGTTCGCACAGCCCGGGCGCACGCAACGCCAGCACATCGCGCGCTGGTATCCCGAGTTTCAGTTCCCGTTCGCCAACCAGACGCTCACCGACCCCGTAACGGGTAAGACGGATGGGCGATTAGCACGCTGTACTCAGACAAACACCTGCCCGGATATCTTCGAAGTCAATTCAGAAAACGAGTACTGGGCCAAAGATGGGGCAATGCTCCAGGTGGACCCGAGTGGCAACGACCTGCCTGATCCAGTCAATGTCCGGTACTTCTTGATGTCCAGCCTGCCGCACGGCGGCGGCGTGCCGGCCAAAGGGCAGGGTATCTGTCAGCAGACACTCAATCCGCTCGTCGCAAATGTGGCCCTTCGAGCCCTGCTCGTCGATCTGGACCAGTGGGTTTCGCGCGGCACACCGCCGCCCGACAGTCGCATGCCGCGTGTGGCTGGCGGCACACTCGTTCCTCCGCTGCCGCAGGACGGTATGGGCTTTCCCAGCATTCCTGGCGTGACATACAACGGACGGTTGCACACGGGTGACCGGTTCGACTTCGGTGCGCGGTTCGATCAGGGTATCTTGTCGATTCTGCCGCCCAAGCTGGTCGGCACACCCTATCCGGTGTTGGTGCCGAGGACCGACGCGGACGGGAACGACATCGCTGGTATCCGGCTCCCCGACGTGGCCGCACCGCTGGCGACCTACACAGGCTGGGGCTTGCGCGCATATCCGCCTGGAGCCAACGACGGGTGTGATGCCTCGGGTCAGAAGATCGACTTCGCCAGGACACAAGGCGATCGCGTCGCGTCCGGTGATCCGCGCACGTCGATCGCGGAGCGCTATCCGAGTCACGACGCGTACGTCTCAGCGGTGAGCAGCGCGGCGAACGCCTTGCGCCAGCAGCGACTCTTACTGGATGCCGACGCTCAGGCGTACATCGATGCTGCGCAGGCAAGCACCATCGGCGACTGAACTGATCGACGACCTTTCACAGCACCGCGTGGGGCTGTTCGATCGGCACGATGTGCAGCTCGAGTCGGTCGGTACCGCGCAGCACGATCAACGGCAGCGAGATGCCGATGCCGTCGTCCACCAGCGAGCGGTGCAGGTCGTCAACAGCGGCAACGGCCTTGCCACCGATGCTGACGATGATGTCACGCTCACGCAGACCCGCTCGTTGAGCTGGGCTGTTGGGCTCGACTGAAACCACCAGCACGCCGCTGTCCTGGACCAGCCCATACGCACGCGCCAGTCGACGGTGCACGCCGACGTTCTGGCCGGCCACACCGATCCAGCCGCGACGGATCCGTCCGTCACGGATCAGTCGACCCGCGACGAACTTGGCGGTATTGATGGCCACGGCGAAGGCCAGGCCCTGCGCGCCCTGGATGACCGCCGTGTTGACACCCACCACCTCGCCGCGCGTGTTGACCAGCGGCCCACCCGAGTTGCCCGGATTGAGGGCCGCGTCGGTCTGAATGATGTCGTCCATCAGGCGACCGGACCGGGCGCGCAGTGACCGACCGAGCGCGCTGACGACGCCCGCGGTGACCGTCGCCTGAAAGCCGAGCGGATTGCCGATGGCGATCACGATCTGGCCGGCGCGCAGCGCGTGCGAGTCGCCCAGCGTGGCCGCGGTAAGCTCGGGCGCCGCGATGCGCACCACCGCAAGGTCTGAGTCCGGGTCATCGCCCACCAGGTCGCCGATGG
>JAFAPL010000196.1 GCA_019247135.1 Chloroflexota bacterium
GCTGCCTGCGCTGTGTGGCTCGGAGTGACAGCTCGGGTGTAGAGCTCGGCAGCACCTCATTCGAATGTGCCCGATCGACGGGTCTGAAACTTGAACTCGCGGGAACTGACAACGCCTCCGGGCTCGCGAGCCTGACCTACGCCAGCAGCCGTGCACAGTCGATCGCTTCAACGACGCTCAACGCCGCCACCGCCGAGGTCTCGATCACGGCCCCGGGCATCACAGCTCTGACCGCCAGCGCGACCGACGTGGCCGGCAACGTCGCGCCCAAACAGTCCGAAACGGCCTTCGTCGCGTCCGGTTTCGGGTGCGCCGGTCCGACGCCCGGCTTCAATCCACCTCAGCATGGGACGGTGGTTTTGACAGGCACCGCAACCATCAACGGACAGAGCATTCCGTTCCACGACACCATTCATTTCTAGCCAGTCTCGGACAGTGCAGGACCGGCTGACCTCACGTGGTGGCAGTGCCAGCCCGCCGCTACGCCTGGTCAGCCGGCCCCGTCTGTCGCGCCAAGCCCGCGGCCGAGAGCCCAGACCACGAGCTGCGCGCGTGAATGCACGCCGAGCTTGGCCATCGCACGCTCAACATACACGCGAGCGGTACCCTCAGTGATGGACATCCGTTCAGCAATTTCGCGATTTGTGTGACCGCGCGCAACCAGGCGCACCACGTCGCCTTCGCGCCTGGTGAGCGAATGGGTCTCCTGCTCGTTCGCGGGGGTGGGCTCAGCGGAGTTGTCCTTCAGCGCCTCCGCGATCGCGTCATCGGCTGGCAGATCGCAGCCGTCATTCCAGCTCGCCTCGGCGTGCGCGCCGGCCGCCATGCGCACCTGCGCCAACCACACTGCCGAGAGTCCCTGAATCACCACCGGTTGCGCGCCGGGCCGAGGCACGAGCTTGCTGGCGGCGGCCGCCAGCCGAAGCGCACGCGTTGGTTGGTGAGCCGCGCTCGCCATCACAGCGCATGCCTCGAGCCAACTCCGCAGGAGGGGCCAGTGTCCGCCCAGGCTCTGGCCCACCTGGAGAGCGGCAGCCAGCGCCTGGCGCGCCGCGCGAGCATCGCCAAGATCCGCTGTCACCCGGCCCAAGGCTGTCAACGCCGCCGCTTCCCAGAAGCGATTGGCGCCCGATTGGAGCCGCTGGACGGCCGCCTCGAGCCGCCTGCGCGCAGCCGCCAGGTCGCCGCGATCGAGCGCCAGCAACCCGAGCACCAGCTGGATACGCCCCATCTCGTGGGCGAGTGCGTACTGCCGCGACAGGTCGAGCGCCGTTTGCACCTCGTGTGTCGCCTGGGCAGTCTGGCCGCTGCCCAACAACAGCAAGGCCAGGAACACCCGGCTCGTAATCTCGAGCTCCACGTTGCCGATGGTGTGACTCGTGTCGGCGGCCTCTTGAAAGAGCGCGCCAGCACGAGCACGATCGCCGTGGCCCAGGCTATTCCAGGCCAACTGATGGAGCGCACCCGCTACGTGGACGCTGTCCCCGACTGCGCGTGCGACATCGAGTGCCTCCTCGGCCAGCGGTCGTACCTTGAGCCAATCACCACTGAAGTTGGCCAAAAGCGCGGACCACACGAGCAATCCTGCACGTTCCGAGCTGGGCGCCGCGGCGGCGGGCATGGCCAGCAACTCGGCAATGGTGGCTCGCCCCTCGCCTAGATAGCCTCGCCCAGCCCACCATGGCGCGAGGATGAGCGCAAGCTCGAGCGCACGCTCGACGTCGCGGCGATCGATGAACCATCGCAAAGCCGCGCGCAGATTGTGCTGCTCCACATCAAGACGGGCGAGCGTCGCCGCGGCTTCGGGCCCTAACTGGTGGATGCGGGGCTGCTGGCGTGCCAGCGCCCAGTAGAAAGTAGCATGCCGCTCGCGCGCGGCCGCCTCCTCGGAGACCGCGCGCAGCTGATCAAGCGCGAACTCACGCACGGTTTCCAATTGGCGGTACCGCACATCCCCGTCGACGTGCCGCGTCAGGACCAGGGCACGTGTGACGAGTGCACCCAGTACATCGACGACACGGTCGGAGGCGAGTCTCTCACCACTGCCCACCGCCTCGGCGGCAGCCAGGTCGAAGCCGCCGACGAAGACCGCGAGACGCCACAACAACGTGCGCTCGTCATCGTTGAGCAGCTCCTGATCGAACTCCAGGGTCGCCCGTAGCGTCTGGTGTCGTGCGGGCGCCGCGCCACGGCCAAGCGTGAGCAGACGCAAGCGGTCGTCGATCCGTCTGGCGACTTCATTCACGCCCATCTGCGGCACACGCGCCGCCGCCAGCTCCAGTGCCAGCGGCAAGCCGTCGAGCCGTCGACAAATCTCCGCGACGGCGGGCGCGGTTTGAGCAGTCAATCGGAATTGCACGTGATGAGCGCGGATGCGCTCGACGAGCAATTGCGCCGCCGGTGAGTGTTGGACGTGCTCCACCAGAACGGCGTCTGGAGCCGGCAGTTCGAGTGGTGGCACCGACCAGACCATCTCCCTTGAGGCTCCCAAGGGCACACGGCTGGTCGCCAGAATCGTCGTCGCGGGACAGCCCAGGCCAACCGCGTTGCACAATTCCGCGCAGCCCGTGGCCAGCGATTCGCAATTGTCCAGAACCACCAACATCTCGCGTGAGCCGATCGCTGCCACCAGCCCCTCCAGCGGTGTCCGGCGCGGGGGCAGACGCATGCCCAGGGTGGCAGCAACCGTCTGCGCCAGGAGCCGGGAGTCGGTCAACTCCGCGAGTTCGACCACA
>JAFAPL010000205.1 GCA_019247135.1 Chloroflexota bacterium
CACGGCGTCACAGCGGGTAAGAGCCTGGAGTACGGGAGCGGTGCGGCCGGGATGTCGCTCTGGTTTGGCCAGCAGGGGTTTCTTCCAGTCGCGCTGGACCTGTCATACGACGCGTTGCGGGTGGCCGAGATGAACCGGGCCCGGCGGGGCGTCAGCAGTCTCAACCGAATTGTGGGCGACGCATCAAGAATGCCATTTCCCGACGGGACATTCGACGTTGTGATGAGCTATGGCTTACTCGAGCACTTCGGTCCGAGTAAACCCGAGGCGCTGCTGCGTGAAGTTTTGCGCGTCCTCCGTTCGGGTGGGGTGTTCGTTGCGGACATCGTGCCCGGCAGGGTGGATGTTCGATTCGCCGGTACAATCGCCAACTTTCTCGCGTCGTCCGCCGTGCACGCGATGCGTGGCCGCGCGCACGAGATCCCAATGGTGCGTCGTGCGTACTTCGACCACTACTATGAGTCCTCCTGGCCGGCCACAGCTTGGGAGCGACTGCTGCGGGATCTGGGGCTGCTGCACCTGCAGGTCTCCGTGTGTCGACCATTCCCACCGTTGGCAATAACAGGCCCACTCGAGCACGCGTACGTCGAGGTACAGCGATTCGTTTGGCCACATTGGTGGTGTTTCTCTCCCGAGTCCATGGGGGCGCGCTGGGCGTGGACATACCTCACGCTGGGTATTAAGCCGTAGCGGCCGCCAGACGACCTTGTAGGAGCACTCGAACGGAACCCGTTTGACGTGCGCATCCTGATCAATGGGCTCTATCTCATTCCAGGCAAAGTCGGCGGCAGTGAGACATACCTGCGCGGCCTGATCGAGGGCCTGACTGAAATCAATCAGGAGGATGAGTACGTCCTGGCACTGGGTCCGGAGGCAGCCGCGACTCTCAGTCCGTCAGACGAACGCTGGCGCATCGTAATTGCGCCGTGGCCCTCCGAACTTCGGCCTGGACGGTTGTTGCTCGAACAGGTCTGGCTGCCCCGAGTAGCCACACGGCTCAAGGTCGACCTCATCCACTCGGCCGGATACACGTCGCCGCTGGTCGCAGCGGCGACGCTCGTCACGACGATTCATGACATGAACTACAGGCGCCATCCCGAAGACCTTTCATTGGCTGAGCGACTCGCGTATGCGGCCTTGATTCCACCAGCCGCGCGCCGGTCGCGAGTCGTTATCACGGATAGCAGCGCGGCCGCTGGCGATCTTGTGCGCTGGACAGGCATCGGTCCCTCGAATGTCCGTGTGGTGCATTTGGCTCCGCGTGCGCACTGGCCTGGGGCCCCGAGTGAAGACGAAGTGCGCCTGGCCAGCGCAGGCGTGGCGCCACCGTACCTTTTGGCGGTTTCAGCCGCGTATCCGCACAAGAATCTGGGGCGGCTGCTGCGCGCATTTCCGCTCGCGTCTAGCAATGCCAGCTTGGTGATTGTCGGACTGAGCGGCCGGGCCGAGGTGGCGGTGGAATCGGCGCTCCGTCAGCGCGCAAAATACGTGACGCGCCTTGGCTGGGTCGACGACGCCCTGCTCGCGGCTCTCTATCGGAACGCGCTCGGTCTCGCATTCCCGTCTTTGTACGAGGGCTTCGGGCTGCCGATCCTGGAGGCGATGTCCTTCGGGACACCAGTGCTAACCAGCAACCTGGGCGCGATGGCGGAGGTTGCTGGAGAGGCCGCGGAGCTTGTCGATCCGTACAGCGTCGAGGCGATTCGACGTGGACTCCAGCGCCTCGCGCACGACCCACTCAGGCGAAACGAGCTGCAGCGACTTGGCGTACGCCGCGCGGCTGACTTCACCTGGCGTCGCACCGCCGAAGCCACACGCGCGATCTACTCAGAAGCCGCGGCCGACACGATGTGAGGAGTCTCGCGCGCTTCGCCCGAAAGAAGCGTCCGCAAATAGCGGGCGCGGTGCGCATAGGTGTGTTCGGCCAGCAGGCGCTCGCGGGCGCGGCTCGCGAGATCACGGCGCGCGGCGCCGTCGGACAGGAGCTCGCGATAGGTCGCAACCGCTTCATCAGCGTTGTGAACGATCAGGACTTCGCGTCCGGGCTCGAACCATTCCTCTATCCCGAGGTACGGATTGCTGACCATGGCGGAGCCGATGGCGGCAAGCTCGAATGGACGTGCCGTGGACGAGGCGTACACGCTGGCGTGCGCCTGACGCGTGATCAGAATGTTGATGCGACTCCGTCGGCAGTAGCCCTTGAGCGCGTTGAAGCTTGCGTACGGCAACGCAGCAATACGAGCCGGCGTGCCGAGACGGGTTCCCCGAACGGCGAAACGCACTCGCGGGAGTCGCTCGCTTGGCTGGACGAGCATGGCGTCGATCCAGCGTTCACGGTACTCACGGCCGTGGCCGTAGAAGAAGATGTCGATATCCTCGTCAGCCGCTGGACCAGCGAAAACCGCAGGCTCAGCC
>JAFAPL010000226.1 GCA_019247135.1 Chloroflexota bacterium
TCGCTAGGCGCGTCAGCTGTACACGACGACGCTGCGGCGGACTTCGCCCCGCTGCAGTGCGTCGTACGCCTGGTTCAGCTCATCCAGCGCAACCTGTCGGCTGATCAGCTCGCGCAGCTTGTAACGGCCATCCATGAACAGATCCACGATCATCGGCAGGTCGACCTTCTGCCGCGTGCTGCCGAATGAGGTGCCCGTCAGGATTCGCTCTTGCAAGAGCAGCGAAGGATCGATCGAGACGCGCGTTCCGTCGGGCGAAACCCCGATCACGACGACGGTCCCGCCGCGGTGCACCGAATTGAATGCCAGCTCGATGGTTGGGGCGCCGCCAATAGCTTCGATGGCGTAGTCGGCTCCGCCACGGCCGCAGATCTCGCGGATTCGCGCCAGCGCGTCCTCCGACCGAGCGTTCACGGTGTGGGTTGCGCCAAACTCGCGCGACCACTCCAGCTTGTGGTCGAATACGTCGACCGAGATCACCTTGCCGGCGCCCATGAGTGCCGCTGCCTGCACGGCATTCAAGCCGACGCCACCACAGCCGAACACGACAACGCTCGAGCCGGGCGTCACTTTTGCGCGGTTGATCACCGCGCCGGCCCCCGTCATCACGCCACAGCTCACCAGACACACGACATCCAGTGGCGCGTCCTTCCGGATCGGAACGACGTTCTGCTCTGGCAGGACGGCCTTTTCCGAGTACGAGGCGACTTGCAGGAAATGGAACACGTCCTGGCCGCCGCGATTGCGAAAACGCGCGGTCCCATCATGCATGACGTGTCTTTCGTGATCGCGCAGGTCGCACAGGTTCGGCCGTCCGACGACGCACCACGGGCACTTGCCGCAGCTGGGCACGTAGGACGTCAGCACGTGGTCACCAACCTGGACGCCGGTCACCCCAGGCCCGACGGCCTCGACGATGCCCGAGCCCTCATGCCCGAGCACCACGGGCGTCGGATGGGCCATGAGCCCTTGCATCACATGCAGATCGCTGTGGCAGACCCCACTGGCGACGTACCGCACCAGCACTTCCCCGCTGCCGGGCGGCAACAGTTCTAAATCCTCTAGCTCGAGCGCCTGCCCTGTCTCGTAAAGCACCGCGGCCCTGGCTTGCATGCGCGCCAGTCTACGCGGCGCAGTGCTACTGATCGCGCACCGCTGAAACCCAACTTCTGTTTATGACGGCAATAAGAGAACATCGCATGGTGGCGCGGAAAACCTGTATCGTTCTCGTTCGTATGGCAAGGATGGATCTGGCGATCGGGATTGGCGGCGCGGCAGGGCAGGGGATTGCCACCCCCGGAGACATTCTGGCGCGCATCTTCGTTCGCCGCGGCCTGCACCTCAATACCTACAACGCCTACCAGTCCATCATTCGTGGCGGACACATCTTCCTGACCCTGCGTACCAGCGATCAGCCCGTCCAGACCTTCGGCGACAAGCTGGATATCTTGATCCCGCTCAATCAGGACACCATCGAGCGGCATCTGCACTTGATGGGGCCCGGCTCGGTCGTCCTGTACAACACCGACAAGATCCTGCCTGGCGCGCCTTCCAGCGGCGTTCAGCTGTGTCCGTTCTCGGTCAAAGAGCTGGCACCGGCTGCCAAAGGCGACCTGGTTCAGAACACGATCGCTCTGGCCGCCGTCTTGTACCTGATCGGTCTCGACTTTGCGGTGCTCGAAGAGATCCTCACGTTGCAATTCGGGCGCAAAGGTCAGGCGGCGATCGACGAGAACGTTGGCGTTGCTCGCGCCGGCTACGAATACGCCGCCGCGCATTTTCCCAGGCTGCCGGTGCAGTTACCGGAGGCGGCAAAACCGCTGGCGTTTGTCGATGGCAACTCGGCCCTCGCGATGGGCGGCGCAGCGGCGGGGGTGCGGTTCTACGCCGCCTACCCGATGAGCCCGTCGACCGGCGTCCTGCACTGGATGGCCCGCCACGCACGCCAGTTGGGAATTATGGTCCGCCAGGTCGAAGACGAGCTTGGCGTGATCAACATGACGATCGGCGCGGCCCATACCGGAGCCCGTTCCATGTGCGCGACCTCGGGCGGTGGATTTGCGCTCATGACCGAAGCTCTCGGGGCAGCCGCGATGATGGAGATCCCGGTGGTGTGCATCGACGTGCAGCGAGCAGGCCCGGCCACCGGTGTCCCGACCAAGACCGAGCAGGGCGACCTGTGGCAGGTCCTCGGCGCGGGCCAGGGTGATTACCCGCGGATCATCGTCGCACCGACGACGGTGCTGGACTGCTTCAAGACCGTACCGGAGCTGTTCAACCTGGTGGACCGGTTCCAGTGCCCGGGCATCATCATGTCGGACTTGCTCATTTCCGAAGGCCGATCGAGCGTCGACCCGGCGGATCTCAGTTTCGATGTGCCTATCAACCGTGGTGAAACCATCGGCGTCAATGGACACGTTCAGGAGTTGAATGGCACGGCGTACAGGCGCTACGACCTAACGGACTCTGGCGTCTCGCCGCGGGCCGTTCCAGGGACTCCAGGTTACGTGCACGTCGTTGCGACTGATGAGCATGATCCTGAAGGCGGGTTGATCAGCGACGAGTTCACCAATCCGCACAAACGGCGCGCGATGCACGAGAAGCGTATGCGCAAGATGGACAACGTGCTCCAGCACATCGCCGCGCCGGAGCTGTTCGGGCCCGAAAAAGCCGACGTGACACTGCTTGGCTGGGGTTCCACTCAGGGCGTCATCCGCGAAGCCATGGAGAAACTCCGGGACGAAGAGCACGTGATCGTCAACAACTTGCAGATCAAGTGGTTGGTTCCGCTACACGCGGAGCACATCCTGCAAGTCCTGAAGAAGAGTCGAAGGGTGATCATCGTCGAGAACAACTACAGCGGACAATTTGCGCGGTACCTGCGCTCGGAAACGAGCTTTGAAGCGTTCGGACACATCCGCAAGTACGACGGCGAGCCGTTCATGCCGCATCACATCGTCGACGGTGTCAAAGCGGTGCTGGCTGGTGATACGCAGTACGTTCCGAACCACGAGATTCTGGTCTAGGGGAGTTTCCGAACATGATTGTGGAAATCGAGCAGCACCGGCCGCAGCTGACCGTCAAGGATCTCAAAGGGCACGCGGATCCAGATTGGTGCCCAGGCTGTGGCGACTTCGGCGTCCTGCATGCGCTGAAGCAAGCGATCGCCGAGCTGGGGCTGTATCCGCACGAGGTGTTGACCGTCAGCGGCATCGGCTGCTCCTCGAACTTACCGGGCTATATCAACACGTACGGCATGCACACGCTGCACGGTCGAGCGCTGGCTGTCGCGACCGGTGCGCAACTGGCGAACCACGAGCTGAAAGTGATCGCGACCGGCGGCGATGGTGACGGCTATGGCATCGGTGGCAACCACTTTTTGCACACGATGCGGCGCAACGTCGACCTGACGTACATCGTCATGGACAACCAGATCTACGGGCTGACCACTGGTCAGCTTTCGCCTACGTCCATCAAGGGCATGCGGACCAAGTCGACGCCGTTCGGGTCGGTAGAAAATCCGATCAATCCGCTTCCGCTGGCGATCGCCGTGGGTGCAACGTACGTCGCGCGTGGCTATACGGGCCAGGTACGCCATCTGACCGACCTGATCAAGGGCGGCATCATGCACAAAGGTTTTTCATTGATCGACTGCTTCAGCCCGTGCGTCACCTTCAACAAGGACAATACGCACGAGTTCTTCAAGCAGCGCACGCGCAAGATCGACGACTCCCACGATCCGACGGACTTCCAGTCGGCCATGGAGCGCGCCTACGAGTGGGGCGAGGAGATCCCGATCGGGCTCTTCTGGAAGCGAGAGGACCTGCCGGCCCTCGATCAGCTCGAGCCGGTTCTCGATGAAGGCGGCGCCATCGCCCGGCGGCCGTTGGGCATCGATCAGGAAACGGCGGTAACCCTGATTCGCGAGCTGATGTAGTCACTCCGGAACATCCGGGAATCGCGGGTCAGCTCTCGTAGCGACCCGCGATTGCGTTCAACCGGATCTCCGCGATATCACGAAGAAATGGCGCCAGGTGCCTGCGCACGTGGAAGGTGGATTCGCCGCGATAGGTCGTCGTGACGGGCAACTCGACAATGCGCGCGTGTCGTCGTGTGGCGATGGA
>JAFAPL010000233.1 GCA_019247135.1 Chloroflexota bacterium
GTGGGACATTCACGTAACCGAGCGATAGCCCAAGGTCGCCAGGCCCGAGCTCCGCGAAGCCGAGCCCGGGTACATCGAGGATCTCCTCACAGTGCGCCACTCCCTCCGGGCTTTCGAGCTTGACGCCCAGCAGTAGCTCACCACGCGGATTCAGCGGCCAGGGATCGCACCTGTCCAGGTACTCCTCCGTCGAAATCCCCCAGATGGGAGCGGCGGTGTTCTCGGAACCACGCCCGCGCCAGCCCACGCCGAGGCAGCCCGACCGCGGCGGCCGCACCGCAGCGCCGCGCATCCGTTCGACAGGCGATGGAAGCTCCTTATCCACACCCGTCAGCTGATGCGGATACCGACACGCTTCGATGAACGCGCGCACCGCGTCGGCGGACTCCGCCTGGCACAGCAAAATGCCATGCACACCGCGCGCGAGCATCTGGCGGAATTGCCAGGCGTTGACGCGAATGCTGTCCTCATCGAGACCGTTCACGGGCGCCTCGACGACCACCGTGGGCGTTCGATGGCCCGTCGGCGCCGGTCCGCCATCGACCAGTCCACGCATGTACGCCGCCAGGCCGGCCATATCGAAGCTGCCGTGCTCCATCCCGAGGTTGATGTAATCGGCCCACGTATTCGCGTCGGCGCAGCCCTGCTCGTAGGTGAGCACGTGGCCCGTGTGACCACCCGTGTAATAGATAGCTTGATCGCGTTCGAGAAGCTCGATCGCCCGATTGATCCGCCCTGCCATATCTGTTCCAGGGTAGTGCCGCGACTAGGGGCGCGGCAGCACCCGCAGGAGGCGCGTTTGGCGAAACGGGGTGCTCTCGAGGTCCTGCAGGGTGGGCACGTCGCGCAGCTCGAGCAGGTGGACGTACTCGGTTGGCGCGTACGCGCGCGTCGGATCGGCGAGCAGGACCTCGCTCCGCCGCGCCAGATCGTGCAGCCACGTCGAAATCCGCGGCGATTGGAGACGGTCGTAACACACATCTCCCGCGAGCACGAGGTCGACCTCGGCGGATGTGCCAACCAGGTCGTCGACGACGCTGTCGATCTCGAGGTGATTGAGCCGTGCGTTGAGTTGCTGCGCGGTCGCGGCCAGCGGATCGATATCCGACGCGCTGACGTGTGCCGCGCCTGCCCGTGCGCAGCACAGCCCGGCGAGGCCGCAGCCGGCCGCGAAATCCAGGACACGTTTACCGCGCACGAGCTCGGGATGATCGAGCACCCAGCGGCCCAGAAGCTGGCTGCCCGGCCAGGCGAACGCCCAGAATGGGGGCGCTACGTGCGCTCGAGCGCGCCGCTCGACCGCCTGCCAAAGCGGCAGCACCGAATCGGCGAGATGCAGCTGCACCTCGGGCACGAGCGGCGCTGGCTGGACGCGGGTGTGCCCGAGCACGAACGTCTCGTGCGGCACCTGGTCGGCGAGCCCCGTTCCGAGCCGCGAAGTATTCATGCCGCCGTCGTCCCCGGGGCCGGGCACTCAACTTGCACCCGCTAAAGCTTCCTCCAAGGTACGTTGATTATTACGAGGTAACATGTCCGACATCACGCTCGAGTGCCACCTGTGCGGTGAGGCCTTCGTCTTCAGCGCAGGCGAGCAGGAACTGCAGCGGCTCCGCGGCATCGACCGCGCGCCCACGCGCTGCTCTGTCTGCCGGCGACGTCCGCCTACGCTGCCGTGGATTCAAACCCCCAGAACCCGGTAACGTAACCGTCGGTGGGCCAACCGACTCAGGACCGGACGTTCGTTCAGTTTCTTCGACGCCTGCGAGCGATCAAGGAATACACCCCCGAAGCGATTCCCGACGACCTGGTGCAGGACATCCTCGAGGTCGGTCGCTGGGCGGGAAGTGGCGCCAACCGGCAACCCACCGAGGTTGTCGTCGTGCGCGATGCAGACGTGCGTCGCAAGTTCGGCGAATGGGGCGCTCGACCCGCGGCCACGGCGCCGCTCGTCCTTCTGCTGGTCTCTACTACGGAAGCCGCGGCTTTCGACGAGGGCCGCATGGCCGAGCGCCTGTTGCTCGGAGCATGGGCGCACGGGCTTGGCTCGACCGTGGCCACGCTGAAGAACGAGGGCCCTGACGAAGCCAAGAAGCTGCTCGGCATTCCCGAGGATCGCCGCGCCCGGACCGTGGTCGCGATTGGCTATCCGGATTGGCAAGCGCGTCGCGCGCTGCCGAAGAATCCGCAAGCTGGCCGCAAGCCGCTCAGCGAGTACGCGCACTGGGATCGGTTCTGACTGATTGATTGATTGATTGATGCCCGAGATCACGCGGCTGTACACGGGTGAGGACGGTCAGACCCACATCGAGATCATGGATGTGGAACACCTGCCCGACCTCGGTCAGATGCGACCCGCGACGGGGATCATGTTCCGCTCGACGCCGCCCGGCCAGTTCATCGACTGGCACCCCGCGCCGCGGCGTCAGTACGTGATCACGCTATCGGGTGAAGCGGAGATCGGTCTTATGGACGGGAGCGTGCGTCGGTTCGGGCCCGGGCACGTCACGCTCGCCGAAGACGTGACGGGTAAAGGCCACACCACGCGCGTGGTCGGCAACGTGCCACGCGTCACCGCGACGGTCCCGCTGGACTGATTGACAGCCTCCAGTACGCTTTGCGCGGTGCGTCGCCGCTGGGCTGTAGTGTGCGCCCTTTCACTGACAGTCGCGTGCTCTCAGCCTGCGCCGCTGGCGCCCACCTCGGTCCCCGCGGCCCGGCCGACGAGTGCGCCCACGCCAAAGCCAACCTCGCCGGCTGTGAGCACTTTCGACTACGGCGTGCATACCTTCGTCTGGGGCAACCCTCAGACGACGCAGCGCGACCTGGAGCTCGCCGCCAACGCGGGCTTTCACTGGCAGAAAAGCCTCTTTCCATGGCGTGAGATCGAGGGCGCTTGCAGAGGCTGCTACGACTGGAGCGAGGCGGACCGTGTTGTCGAGGCCAGCGCGGCAGCCGGCGAAAACGTGATCGCCCGCCTGGACTTCGAGCCGACGTGGGCGCGCAAGGACCAGGCGCACAACGGCCCGCCAGATAACTATCAGGACTACTGGAACTTCGTCTCGGCGTTCGTCTCGCGCTACAAGACCGGTTCGCCGATCGGCCGCGTCCATGCGATCGAGATCTGGAATGAGCCCAATCTGGATCGGGAGTGGGGCAATCAGCCCATCAGTCAGAAGTCAGCTGCGGACTACGTACGGCTTCTCGGTGGAGCGTACACGGCGGCCCACGCGGCGGATCCGGACGTCATTGTGATCAGCGCTGGACTGTCTCCAACCGGAATAACGGACGCACACTCGGCGGACGACCTGGAGTACCTGGGCTGGCTCTACAGCGCGGGGATCAAAGGCAAGTTCGACGCGCTAGGCGTGCACGCCAACACGCAGGCGCCCGAGGTGGCGGTCCCCCTCGGGTCATTGAAAGACTTTCCGCATCCAAGCTTTTACTTCCGCCGTGTGGAGCAGCTGCGCGACGCGATGGTGAAAAACGGCGACACCGCAAAGCCGATCTGGCTCGTCGAGTGGGGCTGGACGTCTGACACCCAGCACGCAGCCTACGCGTGGTTCGCCGTGAGTGAAGAGAAGAAAGGCGACAACATCATCCAGGCATTCACGTACGCGCGCGAGCACTGGCAGCCCTGGATCGGCGTGATGAGCCTGTGGACGTTGCCCGACCCGACCTGGACGCCCGACCGCGAAGAGTACTGGTGGGCGATCACCAACACGGACGGCTCGCCGCGCCCGGCGTACACGAAGATCCGCGACGCGCGGGTTTCAGGCCTGTTGCCCTGATTCGTTGAGCGTTTCCCGCGCGGAGCGCAACAGCTCCTGATGCAGCTCGCGTGAAGCTGCGATCACGACGAGCGGACTGGTGAGCCGCCACGGCGCGCCGACGTCGTCGGTGACGATTGCGCCGGCTTCCTCGGCGAGCAGCAGGCCGGCCGCCACGTGGACCGGAACCGGAGTGTTGCAGAACACCGCCGCGGCCAGGCGGCCGGTCGCGACGTACGCGAGCACTAGCGTCGACGCGAAGATGCGCACGCCAAAACGAGCCTGGGTGATCGCGCGGACCGCGAAACGGCGGCTGAACTCGCCGAGTGGGTGGGAATTGCTTCCGAGGAACGGGTCGACGCTCACCAGTTGGCTGACGGCGCTGGCTTGCAGCCGCTGGCCATCGCTGCGCCAGGCGCCGCGGCCGCGCTCTGCGACGTAGATCTCGCGTCGCATGACGTCAGCGACGACGGCGGCGGTAACCAGCCCATCTTCGACGAGTGCGACATTGGTTGCGAACAGCGGCAGGTCAGCCGCGTAGTTGGCTGTGCCGCACAGCGGGTCCACGAGCCAGAACCGTCCACCCGGAGGCAGGGATTGGGCGCCTTCTTCGCCCACGAACTGAATGTCCGAGTGTCGCGAAGTCAGCATT